>CALICC010000409.1 GCA_938049325.1 uncultured Ilumatobacter sp.
GTACGACGCGTGGAAACACGAGATCACCCACCACACGTTCATCCACGAGAACATGCGGAAGCGCTTCGTCGACGGCTTCCACTACGACGCACACCCGATGGGCATGTTCGTGTCGGCTGTGGCGGCACTCGGCACCTTCTATGACGGTGCGAAGGAAATCGAAGATCCGATCACTCGCGATCACCAGATCATGCGTCTCATCGCGAAGAGCCCGACGATCGCGGCCATGTGCTACCGGTTCTCGGTCGGCCTCCCGTTCAACATGCCCGACAACGATCTGTCGTACGCCGCCAACTTCTTGAACATGATGTGGAAGATCGGCGACTACGAGGTCGATCCAGCACTCGAGCGCGCGATGGACATCTTGTTCATCCTGCACGCCGACCACGAGCAGAACTGCGGCACCACGGCGATGCGCGTCATCGGCTCGAGCCATGCCGACCCGTACTCCTCGGCTGCCGGCGCCGCCTCCGCTCTTTACGGCCCTCGCCACGGTGGAGCGAACGAAGCGGTCATTCGCATGCTCACCGAGATCGGTTCGATCGAGAACGTGCCCGCATTCGTCGAGTCGGTCAAGAAGGGCGAAGGCCGCCTCATGGGATTCGGCCACCGGGTGTACAAGAACTACGACCCGCGTGCCACGATCATCAAGAAGGCCGCCTACGACGTCTTCGAAGTCACCGGGAAGAACCCGCTGCTCGACATCGCGCTCAAGCTCGAAGAGACCGCACTCGAAGACGACTACTTCGTGTCGCGCAAGCTCTACCCCAACGTCGACTTCTACTCGGGCCTCATCTACCAGGCGCTGCAGTTCCCTGCCGAGATGTTCACGGTCCTGTTTGCGATTCCTCGCATGTCGGGCTGGCTCGCTCACTGGGAAGAGCTGCTCCAGCAAGGCCAGAAGATCAGCCGCCCTCGCCAGTGGTACGCAGGTCCGGCCGAGCGCAACTACGTCGATCTCGCGAATCGCTGACGCAGCAAGGCCTCGAGCGCCTTTCCGGGTCGTGAGTGGTGCCTTGAGCGGGCCTTGAGCGAGGCCTGACCGGCCGATCGCATGATCTCTTCATGCGATACACACAGATCACCACGGGAACACTCATCGGCGCGGCCGCGTTGAGCCTCGGCGTCGGCTCGGCCGCCGCCCAGACCGACGAGGCGCTCGTGCTCGTCGACGTCGTTGTCGTCAACGACAGCGGCGGCACGCTCGATCCGACTACGGTCGAATTCGATCACCCTGATCTCGCCGGCGGCCGGACCACTGGCACGGACGGCAACCCAGACTTCACCTGCCTCACCAGCGACTCGGGCGAGTGCTACATCCAGAGCATCCCGACAGGTCCCGGCGATCTCGGTGTCCCGCCGGTCGACGGCTACACCGTCACCGTGGACTGCACCGTGGAACAGGTTCCGCTGCTCGTGAGCGCTGACACCCCGCCAGCAGATCCCGAGACACCGGAGACACCTGAGGACGCCGAGACGCCGGAAGCACCCGTCGAAGAAGCTGTCAGCGTGCTCGAGGCCCAACGCTCGCTGTCGACAGCCAGCGGAGCGACGTGGGACGCCGATCCGCTCGCCGAGATCTTCTGCGTTGTCACGCTCGACGACATCGAGCCGAGCACGACCGTGCCGCCGACGACGGCGCCACCCACGACGGCAGCACCGACGACTACACCGGACACCACTCCCCCGGTGACCGAGGCGCCGACCACGCCGGCACCCGCACCCGAGCCCACCACCGTGCTGCCGGCAACGGGCCCGAGCGACAACGGTGTGCTCGCGATGGTGGCACTCCTGCTGATCGGAGCAGGCTCAGGAATCGTTCGGCTGGCTCGCCGCTGACGCGAGTCAGACGGCAGCGAGGATGGTGTTGAAGGTCGCGCTCGGTCGCATGATCGAGCCGGCCTTCGCGTCATCAGGCTGGTAGTAGCCGCCTATGTCTGCAGGGCTTCCTTGCACGGCACCCAACTCCTCGACGATCTTCTCTTCGTTGTCGGCGAGCGCTGCCGCGACCGGGGCGAATCGCTCCGCCACCTCAGCATTGACCGTCTGCTCTGCGAGGGCCTGCGCCCAGTACAGGGCGATGTAGAAGTGGCTGCCGCGGTTGTCGAGCTGACCCAGCCGACGAGCTGGGGACTTGCCGTTGGCGAGCAGCAGTCCGGTCGCCGAGTCGAGGGCGTCTCCGAGCATCCGAGCTGCATCGTTTCCGGTGACCTCGGCAAAGTGCTCGAACGACACAGCCAGCGCCAAGAACTCGCCCAGTGAGTCCCACCGGAGGTAGTTCTCCTTGACGAGCTGCTGGACGTGCTTGGGAGCCGAGCCGCCGGCACCGGTCTCGAACAGACCGCCCCCGTTGAGCAACGGCACGACCGACAGCATCTTCGCTGACGTACCGAGTTCGAGGATCGGGAAGAGGTCGGTGTTGTAGTCACGCAGGACGTTCCCGGTCACCGAGATCGTGTCGTCACCGCGACGCATCCGCTCGAGTGAGTACTTGGCCGCCGAGGTGGGGTCTTTGATCTCGATCGTGAGACCGGAGGTGTCGTGATCGGGAAGGTACGCGTTGACCTTCTCGATGAGCTGCGCGTCGTGCGCGCGGTTGGCGTCGAGCCAGAAAACCGCCGGAGCACCCGTTGCCCGTGCACGACTCACAGCGAGACGAACCCAGTCGCGGATCGGTTCGTCTTTCACTTGGCAGGCGCGGAAGATGTCGCCGGTGTCGACGGTGTGCTCCATGAGCACGTCGCCGGCAGCGTTGACCACACGGATCGATCCCGCCGACGGCGCCTCGAACGTTTTGTCGTGGCTGCCGTACTCCTCGGCCTTCTGCGCCATCAGACCGACGTTGGGGACCGTGCCCATCGTGGACGGATCGAACGCGCCGTTGGTGCGGCACTCGTCGATCGCCGCCTGGAAGACGCCCGCGTATGACGAGTCGGGAATGACTGCCTTGGCGTCTTGACGCTCGCCGGCCGTGTTCCACATCTTGCCGGAGTCACGAATCATGGCAGGCATCGATGCGTCGATGATGACGTCGCTCGGAACGTGGAGGTTGGTGATGCCGTTGTCGGAGTCGACCATCGCAAGGTCAGGGCCCGCAGCGATCGCTGCGTCGAAGGACGCCACGATCGTGTCGCGCTGGTCTGCTGGCAGCGTCTCCACTGCCGCGAGCACGCTGCCCAGCCCGTTGTTGGCGTTGGCGCCGGCTGCGGCGATGGCCTCGCCGTGCTCGGCGAAAACGTCGGCGAAGAAGACCTCGACAGCGTGACCGAAGATGATCGGATCGGAGACCTTCATCATGGTCGCCTTCATGTGCAGCGAGAACAGCACTCCGCTGGCCTTCGCGTCGGCGACCTGCTCGGCGAGGAAGGCGCGCAGCGCCGACACGCTCATCACCGTCGAGTCGAGCACTTCACCAGCGAGCAGCGGGAACTCCGGCTTCAAGACCGTGACCGATCCGTCGGCTGCGACATGTTCGATGCGCACGTCGGTGGCGTCGGCAACGGTCAGTGACTGTTCGTTGGATGCGAAGTCGTCGACACCCATCGTGGCGACGTGCGTCTTCGAGTCCGACGCCCAGGCGCCCATCGAGTGCGGGTTCGCCTTTGCGTACTCTTTGACCGCTTTCGGGGCGCGCCGGTCGGAGTTGCCCTGACGCAGCACGGGGTTGACGGCGGAGCCGAGCGCAACGCTGTACTTCGCGCGGTCGGAACGCTCCTCGTCGGTCTGCGGATCGCTCGGGAAGTCAGGCAGGTCGTAGCCGAGCGCCTGCAGTTCGCTGATGGCCTCTTTCAGCTGCGGAATCGACGCCGAGATGTTCGGCAGTTTGATGATGTTCGCCCCAGGCGTCAGCGCGATCTCGCCGAGCTCGGTGAGTGCGTCGGGCATCTGCTGGTCGGCCGAGAGACGCTCGGGGAACTGCGCCAGGATGCGCCCGGCGAGCGAGATGTCCCGCGTGTCGACGTCGACACCGGCCGCGTTGGCGAACGCGGTGATGATCGGCAGGAACGAGTACGTGGCGAGAGCCGGTGCTTCGTCGGTGATGGTGTAGATGATCTTGGATTCGGTCATGACGCTCCTGTAGGCCAACTTGTCTTGAACTTGTCTTGGACCCTAGCGCGCACGGACGGCAAGCGAATGTGTGTCACATGCTTCTCCGAAGAAAGAGGCTGAAGATTCTCGGGCCGCTTACTATCCAAGACGATGATGAGGCCAAGACGATGATGGAGTTCTCCTGGACAGCTGAGCAGGTCGAGTTGCGAGAGCACGCACGAACCGTCGCAACAGAGGCGGTCGAGCGGTACGGGCGACACAACGATTCATGGATCAACGGGTTCTCCAAGGAGTTCGCACGGGAGATGGCCGAGCACGGCTGGATCGGCATGACGTGGCCGTCCGAATTCGGCGGTGGCGGTCGCCCGGCGATCGACCGGCTGATCGTCGGCGAGGAGCTCATCGCCGCCGGGGCCCCCATTGCGGCGATGTGGTTCGCGGACCGCCAGATGGGTCCGACGCTGATCAACTACGGCACCGCCGACCAGCAAGCCGAGTTCCTTCCTGGAATGTTGTCGGGCGAAACCACCTGGTGCATCGGGATGTCCGAACCCAACGCCGGCTCCGACCTCGCCGGACTCACCACCTCGGCGACTCGCGACGGCGACGACTTCGTGATCAACGGTCAGAAGATCTGGACGTCGTTCGGCGAGTCTGCCGACTACTGCTACCTGATCTGTCGGACCGACGCCAGCGGCCCGCCGCACAAGGGCATCAGCGAGATCATCGTGCCGATGGGAACTCCCGGCATCGAGGTGCGTCCAATCACGGACATGACGACCAACCGCCACTTCTGCGAGGTCTTCTTCACCGACGTACGGGTGCCGGCGGTGAACCTGGTCGGAGTCGAAGGGAACGCCTTCAAGCAGACCATGGCCCAGCTCGAGCACGAACGCGGCGGCATCGATCGGCTCGTGTCGAACCAGGCGCTGTACGAGATCGCCAAAGCGCGCGCCGACCGGACCGATCCTCGCGTTCGCCAAGAGATCGCGCGGATCGAAACCGGCTATCGACTCGGTCGGATCCTCGTCACCCGCGAAACGTTGCGCCAGGCGCCCAAGGGTTTCTCCGCCGCGACGAAGTGCTTCTGCACCGAACACGAGCAGGTGGTCGCATCGTTCGTGGCCCGCACGCTCGGCGCCGACGCCACGCTCTGGGACACCGTCGGCAAGGGGCTCGCGTACGACCCGGCGTACACGATCATGGGCGGCACCTCCGACATCATGCGCAACATCTTGGGCGAGCGCGTGCTCGGGCTTCCTCGCGAACCGCGCTGAAGCGCCAGCGTTCGGTCAGCGCGCCGGAAAGTCGGCTTTGAGAACGACGTCGCCATCGGGCACGACCCCGTCGAGATCGTCGAGCTCGACGCGAAATGAGCTCACGTCGGCGAGCGCGACGCCACCCCAGAGAATCACGTCGCCGCCTTCGGCGAACGTGCCCACGGTGACTTCGGCGCCGCTGTCCAAAACGAGCACACCGCGGTAGAAGTTGCCGCCCGAACGGCGCGGCAGCGTCGGCGCATTCAGATCGAGCTGAATTCCTGCGACACGTTCGGTCACCGAGATGTCCCCGCCGTCAACATCGAGCACGAGCCCGGTGGGGACGAGGGGAACGCTGAAGTCTTCAGGTTCGGGAGCGCCGCTCAACGCGCTCAGACCGACGATCACGGCGAGCAACACACCCATGGCCGCAACGAGTCCGATCAGAACGGGGCGAAGCAGTCGTTGAGAGCGAGCTGGTGCGACCTCGACGACCTCACTACCACCGGGCGCAGCGAGCTCGGATTCGATTGCGGTGACCACTCGCTCGGACAACATGGGGTCGGTGTCGGGCCACGCAAGCGGATCCGCCAGCTCACGGTCGGCGTCATCGAGATGCTCCACCCGCCGGTCGAGCCGCAGCTTGTCACGCGCGACGTCCGCAGCGACCGCATCGTCATCGGGAGCGACCCCGTCGACGCAGAGGCGTCGCAGTGCATCACGTCGTTCGTCTGGCAGTGTCGCCGTGGCCGATGCAAAGGTCCACATCCGTTCGACCTCTTCGGTGAGTTCGGAACCCGCTGCCTCGACAACGAGCGCCATCATCCATGGACCGAAGTCTCTGCCGGGGTCGAACTGGTGTCGTCGACGCCAGGCAAACAGGAACGTGTCGCGTTCGACGTCGTCACTGCGCTCAGCAGCGACGTGGCGAGCGACACGAGTCACCGGGACGGCGAATCGGTCGACGAGTTCGCCGAAAGCATCGACGTCGCCGTCACGGATCGATTCGGCGAGTGCGGTATCAGCGGCGATGACGCTTGCCGGTCGGAATTCCTGCACAGCACGTGAGCGTAGAGGCGAATCGCTGCGCCGACGCCGACACCGACACGACCTCTCCCGCGTTCGGGTCCACGAATGCGTCGGTTTCCGACGCTGCCGCGGACCAGAACGTTGTGGACCAGAACACCGACGGGCGACGGGCGACGTCAGGGAGACGATCGTGAAAACGACAAACGACGGGAACCCCTCAATGAGGGATTACCCGTCGTCATCTGTGGGCACAGAGGGATTCGAACCCCCGACCCCCTGCGTGTCATGCAGGTACTCTAACCAACTGAGCTATGCGCCCTCAGCGGGCACCGAGACTACCAGCGCGAGGCGATAGTTGGGCACGGAACGTCATTCGAGTCTGGTGGAGATCTCGTTGGCCATCAGGCGCCCTGCTCGCGTCAGGACCACTCGCTGCGGATCGTCGGGATGCGGCACCACCAGATGTTCGAGGAGTTCGAGCGCTTCGGGCGCAAACGCTGACCGCTCCACTCCGTCTCGGGTTCGCAGCGACAACTCCTGGCGTTCGAAGCGTCGCGTTGCCTCGTCGAGCGTCTCGAACGACGCCTCGACGCTGTCGTTGCGCTGCACGATGTCGATGTAGCGGTCGGGGGTACGAACGTTCCACCAGCGACGACCGTCGCGATGCGAGTGAGCGGCGCAACCGAACCCGCGGTAGTCGTGCTGACGCCAGTACAAGAAGTTGTGCTGAGACTCGTGGCCGGGTCGAGCCCAGTTCGAGACTTCGTAGTTCTCGAGGCCGGCGTCGGACAACCGTGCGTCGACGATCTCGTACTTGTCGGCCTGGTCGTCATCGTCCGGAAATCGCAACGGCTGCTCGGCAAGCGCCGTGC
>CALICC010000410.1 GCA_938049325.1 uncultured Ilumatobacter sp.
ATCGGGCACGATCGAGCACGCAAGGTCGTGCTCGCACTCCCACTCCCCTTGCTTGCCGAATACCCCCGTCTGATTCGTTCGCTCGGCTACGCGTACGTGTGGGAAACGTGGCCAGACACCGATGTCGACGGAGCGTCGCTATGACGCATCACGACTGTGACGTCCTCATCGTCGGTTCGGGCGCGGGCGGAGCCACCACGGCGGCGATTCTCGCCGAGGAGGGCCACGACGTGTTGATCGTCGAAGAGGGCCCCTGGGTCGACCAGGGTGAGGTCGCGCCGTTCTCGCTCGACCAGATGGGCAAGCAGTACCGATCGGGCGGCGTCACCGTGGCGCTCGGACTCCCCTCGATCGCGTACACCGAAGGTCGATGCGCTGGTGGCGGCACCGAGGTCAACTCAGGCCTGTACTGGCGTCCGCCGGAGGCAACACTCGAACTCTGGCGCTCGCGCTACAAGATCAAGGACTTCGCGTCCGACGACATCATCTCGATCTGCGCCGAGGTCGAAGACGCGCTCACCGTGCAACGCGTTCCGGGCGAGCACACACCGGCCACCGACATCTTGCGACGCGGCTCGGAGCGACTTGGCTGGCAGGGCGACGAGATCCCGCGCTGGATGTCGTACCCCGAGGGCGATGGCGCAACCGACGGTCAACGCCAGAGCATGACGCGCACCTTCCTGCCCCGAGCCTTTGCTGCGGGCGCACGGATGCTGTGTGATCACCGGCTCGACAAGATCGTGCGCAATGGTCGACGTGCCGTGAGCGCTGAGCTCACCAACGAAGGTCGCGACGTCACCATCGCCTTCCGCGACGTCATCGTGTGTGGCGGCGCCATCCAGACCCCGGCCATCCTGCAGCGAGCGGGATTCCGACACCGGATCGGCCGCACACTGGCGGTGCACCCCACCGTGAAACTGGCCGCCCGCTTCGATGGCGCGGTCAACACGCCCGACGACGTGTCGGTGTATCAGGTCAAGCAATTCGCGCCGAACATGTCGTTCGGTGGCTCGGCATCACATCCCGGGCTCGTCGCGCTGGCGTTGACCGACAACTGGCGCGAGTTCGGTGCCGCGGTGAGTGCCTGGACCGATCTCGCCATCTACTACGCGGCGATCACGAGCGAAGGCCGGGGCCTCGTGCAAACCGTTCCGGGCGTGCGCGATCCGCTCGTCACATACCGGTTGACGAAGCGCGATCGTGACCTCCTCGGTCAGGGTCTGGCTCGTTTGGCGATGGTGATGCTCGAAGCTGGGGCGCTCGAGGTGTACCCCGCGTTCAAGAACGCGCCAATCGTTCGTAACCGCCGTGACCTCGCAACGATGACCGGCCTGTTCGCGGCGACGAAGGCGAGTGTGATGACCGTGCACCTCTGCTCCACCGCACCGATGGGCGACGATGAGAAACTGTGTGCGACGAACAGCCACGGACTGCTGCATGGCGCCGACAACGTGTTCGTGAACGACGCTGCGCTGCTTCCCGAAGCTCCCGGCGTCAACCCGCAGGCATCGGTCATGGCCGTCGCGATCCGCAACGCCCGCCGATACTGCGACGAACGAGCCAAGGCATGACCAACGAACTCACCACCATCGATCCGCCCGACGTCACGATCGTGACCGGTGCCTCGGGTTGGCTCGGCACCGGCCTCGTGACGGCACTCGCTGGCGGTGGCCGATACGGACGCGAGGGGGTCATCCGAGGGCTGGTTCGAGCGGGCGACGCCACTGCGCATCTCCCGAGAGATGTGCAACTCTTCATCGGCGATGTCACGAAGCCTGACTCGCTTGCGACGCTGTTTGCCTCGACCTCGGGCGTCGTCGACGTGATTCACACCGCCGGGATCATTCACCCAGCCAAGTCGATGGGCGAGTTCGATGCGGTCAACCACATCGGGACGCGCAACGTGATGGCCGCTGCCCTCGACGCTGGAGTTCGCCGGGTCGTGCACGTGTCGTCGAACAGCCCGTTCGGCACGAACGGCGCCCGCAACGACCGTTTCGGCAACGACGAGCCGTATCACCCGTACCTGGCATACGGGTCGTCGAAGAAGGACGGCGAACTGGCCGTGCTCGACGCGGTCGATCGTGGGCTCAACGCGGTGATGGTCCGGCCGCCTTGGTTCTACGGCCCGCACCAACCCGCTCGCCAGACCACGTTCTTCACGATGGTCAAGAACGGCAAGTTCCCGATCCTGGGCGACGGCGGGCAGATGCGGTCGATGACCTACATCGACAACCTCGTGCAAGGCATCGTGCGTGCCGAGTTGACCGTCACCGAGCCGGGCAAAGGCTGGTGGATCGCCGACGGCGAGCCGTATTCGGTCAGCGAGATCGTCGAGACGGTAGGCGACGCACTGCGCGCTGAGGGCTTCGAGGTGAAACCCAACTCGTTCCGGTTACCGAACGTTGCCGGCACCGTTGCCGAGAAGATCGACAGAGTCACGCAAGGCATCGGCAAGTACATCACGCAGTTCCACGTGCTGGGTGAGATGAACAAGAACATCGCCGTCGACATCTCGGCTGCACGCACAGAGCTCGGCTACGAGCCCGAAATCGCGTTGGCCGAAGGCATGCGCAACAGCATCCGCTGGTGCATGGAACAAGGCATCGAGCTGTGATGAGCTCTGCGCACATGAGAGGTATCGAGCTGTGACCAGCTATCTCGTCACCGGCGGCAGCGGCTATTTCGGCGCACTCGTCGCCCACCGCCTGCATGCAGCTGGTCATCAAGTGCGCGTGCTCGATCTGAACGACGCCGACGACCGTCCCGACGACGTCGAATTCGTTCAAGGGGACGTTCGCGATCGCAACACCGTTCGCACAGCGGTCGACGGTGTCGACGTCGTGCTCAACAACGTCGCCCAGGTTCCGTTGGCCAAGGATCCCGAACTGCTTCGTACCGTGAATGTCGACGGCACCATGAACCTGCTCGAGGCAAGCGCCGACGCCGGGGTGACGAAGGTCGTGCACACCTCGTCGAGTGCTGTGTTCGGCGTGCCCAAGATCAACCCGGTGCTGCCCGACAGCGTCCCGGCGCCGATGGAGGCGTACGGCCATGCCAAGCTGGCGGCTGAATGGGCGTGCCTTGCCGCGGCCCAAGACGGGCTCGACGTGTCGATCATTCGGCCACGCACCATCCTCGGTCACGGCCGACTCGGCATCTTCGGGATCCTGTTCGAGTGGATTGCCGACGGGAAGGATCCGATCGTCCTCGGCGACGGATCGAACCGCTATCAGTTCGTCCATTCCGACGACCTCGCCGATGTGTC
>CALICC010000411.1 GCA_938049325.1 uncultured Ilumatobacter sp.
CGGCGGACAGTGGACCTGATCCACTGAAAACGCTGACTCACGACTGATTGGGGGCTACCCTTCCCGAAATCACGTGAGCACAACCGAGAAATATCCCGAAGCGAACCTCAAGCGTCAGCCTTGGCGCAAGAGGTCGCAACCTCGTTCTGCGACCACCGATGTGGTCCGTCTGGCAGTTGCACTCTTCGCCGTGGCGCTGCCGATGTTGTGGTTTGTCGCGGGCGCGAGCGCTCCGGTCCGCGATGCAGCATCGTGGTTCCCCGTCGTGGTCGCGGTGCTCTTTGGTGCGTCGGTCATCGCCGTGTTTCACGTCGAGTTTCGCAAGGAAGCGTTCTCTTTCTCGTTGTCGGAGCTCCCGATCGTTCTGACGATCGTGTTCCTCACGCCAACCGTCGGAACCCTCGCTCGCATCGTCGGCGCGTTGGTGGCGCTGCTGTTGATCAGAAAACCGCCGCGGTACAAGCTGTTCTTCAATCTCGGCACGTTCACCGCCGAGATGGCTGTGGCCTACGCGATCATGTTTGCGCTGCTCGGCAGCGAAACGCCGAGCGACACCAAGATCGTGGTCGTCGCCTCGTTCGCGACCTTCGTCGCGTCGGTCGCGGGATCGGTTGCCGTGTCGATCGCGATCTCACGTTTCGAAGGCGACACGTTGCGCCGTGTCGTCGACGAGCTGAAGTCCGCCTGGATCTTGATCGTCAACGCAACCGCCGCTGCGATGATCCTCGGCCTTGCCCTGCGCGAACCATTGATCGCCGCGATCGCCATCGTTCCGGTCTCGGCACTGTGGGTTCTCGTCCAACGGCATGGAGAGATCGCCCAACAGCTTCGCGACCTCGACGAGGTGCACGGCTTCACGAGCAGCATCGGCACGTCGCTCGGCATCGACGAAGTGTCGACCACCGCTGTGCAGGAGGCAGCGCGAATCCTGCGCGCCGAGGTCGCGATCCTTCGCATCACGGAGGCTGACAATTCGACGAGGATCTTCACGTCCGCACCGGACGACAAGCGGTGGAACATCGCCGTCGACGATCCGTGGTGGGACCGGATCGCTTCCGATCCCGAGACCCGCTCGCTCGCTGTGAATCAGTTGCCGGTGGGTTCGCGCCAAGAGGTCGGAGGCGAGCGACACCTGATCGTGTCGCCAGTCGCCGACCATGCGGGCAGCCTCGGCACGCTGATCATCGCCGGACCGCGCGGGGCCGAACGCCACTTCGACGGACGTCGCGTCTCACACGTGCGAAACCTCACCGAACAGCTTGCGACGAACCTTCGCAAGTCGATCCTTCACGCCCAGGTCGAGTACGAAGCTCGCCACGACACCCTGACCGGGCTTCCCAACCGCAACGCTTTCGAAGGGCATGTTTCAGCACAGGTGAGGAACACGGTCGACCGGAGCGGCGCGTATGTGTTGATGCTCGACCTCGATCGATTCAAGGAAGTCAATGACACACTCGGACACCACGCCGGTGATGACCTCCTGATCGAATTCAGCCGACGTGTCAGCGCCGAAATGGGCGAAGGGGAGTTGTTCGCGCGCCTCGCAGGTGACGAGTTCGCGATGTACGTGCCGCGCAGCACCGATGCCGACATCACCGCACTGGCGGCCCGGTGCGTCGCGGCGGCCAGCCGCCCGATCATTCTCGACGGGCTGTCCGTTGTCGTCACGGCAAGTGTCGGCATCGCCGAACTCGTCGATACCGACACCAACGCGGTCGGCCCGATTCGGCGCGCCGACGTGGCGATGTACAACGCAAAGTCGCATCACCTCGGTATCGAGCTCTACCGAGTCGAGCTCGACCGGCGCACGCCGGCACGGCTCTCGATGCTCGGCGATCTTCGAGATGCGATCGAGGGCGAGCAGCTCGGTGTCGAGTTCCAACCGAAGCTCGACCTCAAGACCGGCATGATCACGGGCGCCGAGGCGTTGGTGCGATGGGAGCATCCGGTGCGCGGCAACGTGCCGCCGACCGACTTCATCCGCGTGGCCGAAGAAACCGGTCTGATCAAGCAGCTCACCGACCTGATGCTGGCCAAGGGCATCTCCACGCTCCGCGAATTCCACGAGTGGGGCTACATGCTCGGCCTCTCGGTCAACCTGTCAACCCACGACCTCGTCGACGCGCAGCTGCCATCGCGCGTTCAGGGCTATCTCGACGCGAACGGTGTCGAGCCCGGCGCGCTCACGCTCGAGATCACGGAGTCCTCGCTCCTCATCGACGGCCCCCGAGCGCGGGTCACGATCGACGAACTCGATGCAATGGGCGTCCGCATGGCGATCGACGACTTCGGCACCGGCTACTCGTCGCTGAGTTACCTGCGTCAGCTCCCGGTGCGCGAGTTGAAGATCGATCAAAGCTTCGTCACCAACCTGTTGATCGACGAGCAGGACGAGGTCATCGTGCGCTCGACGATCGACCTGGGCCACAACCTCGGCCTCGAAGTCGTCGCCGAAGGTGTCGAGAGCGAACCCGTGCTCGAGCGACTCAAGACGTTTGGCTGCGATGTCGCGCAAGGCTTCTGCATCTCGCGTCCGCTCTCGTCGTCGCTGTTCTTGAGCTGGCTCGCCACGACCGACCACCCGAGTCGTCGCAACGAACCGTCGGACCCTGCGGCGTGGATCGAAGAGATCGAGCCGATCGCGGAGACCAAGCCCGACGACCGCCGCTAGTTCGGCCGGTTCACCCTGGCGGGCGAACCGTACAACGTGTCCAACCCGACAGGCGGGTATGACACTCACCGCGACCACAGCACCGCTTCTCGCGCAACCCGCGTCACCGCAACCTCCACCACCTGTCGTCGCGCCGCTACCTCCACCGCCCGCGCTCGTTCCCGCGCCACTCGGCGGTGGCGGAGAACGGCGTCGCAAACGACATCGGCTCGCTCGCGTTGCGCGGCTCGCGATGCTGTGTGCCGCGATCGCACTCGCCTTTCAGATCGACAACACGATCTTCTCCGCGGTGATCACGCTGTTCGTTCTCGTGGTGCCGTTCGAGAAGCTGTATCCGAGGCAACGTGGACAACGCCTGCGGCGACCGATGGTGGGAACCGACATCGGATTCGCGCTCCTCGCACCACTGCTGAACGTGGTGGGGATCACCGCGTTCATCGCGATCGGCACCCTAAGCTTCTTCTGGCTCCCCGGACTCGCGATGCGCCCGCTCGTCGCACAGATTCCGTTGGGTGCGCTCCCGTTC
Organism: uncultured Ilumatobacter sp.; assembly: GCA_938049325.1. Classification (GTDB taxonomy): domain Bacteria; phylum Actinomycetota; class Acidimicrobiia; order Acidimicrobiales; family Ilumatobacteraceae; genus Ilumatobacter_A. The sequence goes on from CALICC010000411.1 coordinate 3,198, forward strand.
GTCGGCTTCGTCGTCTTCGATTTCGTGGCGTACTGGACCCATCGATTCGCGCACGAGGTTCCCTTCATGTGGCGCTTCCACTCGGTGCATCACTCGCCAGAACACATGGACTGGGTCAGCGGATTTCGTATCCATCCACTCGACGGCGTCGTCATTGCCCCCGCCTTCTTCTTCCTGCTCGGAGCCGGCTTCGATGCAGAACTCGCCGGGATCTTCGCGGTCTTCCAGGTCGTGCTCGGCATCTTCTTCCATGCGAATGTTCGCGTCCGGTGGCGACGACTCGATCGCATCGTGGCAAACCCCGAGTTCCACCACTGGCACCACTCGAGCGAGCCAGACGCTGTGGGGCACAACTACGGCGGCGCGCTCCCCTGGTGGGACCTCATGTTCGGCACCTTCTTCATGCCGAAGCACACGAGCGGACGGCGACCTCAGCGATACGGCGTGGCCGAACCGCTTCCACCGACGCTGCTCGGCCAACTGACCTACCCGTGCCGCGGCGCACGCCAGCACCTCTGGCTGTGGCGTCACCCGATCCTCATCGTCAAGACCGTCACCGTCGCAACGCGCAACCTCATCGTCGACATCAAGCGCTCGGCCCGCCGATCGACCCGCTCCACCCGACGCGAGACCACCCCCGGGGCGTTCAGCACCAACGGCTCGCTCCTCGGGCCAGCGGCGGTGCCGAAGCCAGACAAGAAGCCGCTCCCGGTTCGCAAGGTGCGATCTCGACGCGAACGGCGAGCCTCGGCGCGCCACGCAGGCTGATCAGACTTGTAAGGTCCCGCGTATGACCACGCTCGTGTTGACGGTGATCGGTGACGACCAGTCTGGTCTCGTCGAAGCGCTCGCCGGTGCGGTCTCGCGCCACGGTGGCAACTGGGACCGCAGCAGCATGGCGCGCCTTGGCTCCAAGTTCGCCGGCATCGTCGAAGTCTCAATTGTCGAAGATCGGATCGACGCTCTGCAGGAGGAACTCCACCCGCTCGAAGCGGAAGGATTGCTCGACATCACCGTCGAACGCGCGGGCGACCTCACGGCACTCGCTGCCGACGCCGCGGAGCGATGGGAGCTCCACGTGATCGGCCAAGACCGTCCCGGCATCGTGCACGAGATCGCTCAAGCCCTCGCACGCGCGAACGTGAGTATTGAGGAACTCAACACCGCAACGAAGAGCGCACCGATGTCGGGCGAGGCGATGTTCGAAGCAACCGCCGTGCTGGTGGCCGGACCCGATGCTGATGCCGACTCGGTCGCAGGCGAACTCGAGTCGATCGCGAACGAACTGATGGTCGACGTCGACCTTCGCGCCTGAGCAACCAACAGCGGTCGACGTTTCGTCGAGTTCTCTGGCAGTCTTGCGCCGTGCAGCAACATCGAATCGCATCATGGTCCGAGCTCTCCACCGACGCTCCAGTTGGTGTCCTCGTCTCGACAGTCGACCTCGTCGTCGTGCGTTGGGATGGCAACGACTCCGACGAACCGAACTCGTTGCACTCGGTGCTGTACGGACGGTGTCTCCATCGAGGGGTCAAGCTCGAAGACGGGAGCATCAACGGCGCCAACCTCATCTGTGGCGTGCACGGGTGGGACTATCGGCTCGACTCGGGCGTGTCGTCGTACAACAACGCCGAGGCACTCAAGCGTTTCACCTCCTGGGTCGACGGCGACGACGTGTTCGTCGACCTCGACGAAATCGAAGCCTGGGAGCTCGAGCACCCTCAGCCGTACGACCGCTCTGCGTACCTCGGGGAGTTTGCCGACGTCCACGGCAGCCCGGAGGAGACGAAAGTCTCGGTCATCCAGAACCTGGCGAAGAACGGGCTCACGAAAACCGGCTCACACGGGCCGGCCGGCGCGATGGGTGTGCCTCGACCGGAGCTTCCCGAGTGGGACTCGATCCAGTTCGTCACCGCACAACTCGACACCCGCCCACACCTGGACGACGTCGATGTGTCGACCAGCGTCGTCATCGGCCCGAACGCCGAGCAGCCACTGCAACTCGACATCCCGCTGTTCGTCTCCGACATGAGTTTCGGTGCCCTGTCGGAAGAAGCGAAGGTGTCGCTCGCCCGCGGCGCACAACTTGCGGGCACAGGCATCTGCTCGGGCGAGGGGGGCATGCTGCCCGAAGAACAGGCGGAGAACAGCCGCTACTTCTACGAGTTGGCGTCGGCACGATTTGGCTGGTCGCTCGACAAGGTCCGCGACGTGCAGGCCTTTCACTTCAAATTCGGGCAGGGCGCCAAGACCGGCACCGGCGGTCACCTGCCGGGCAACAAGGTCGTGGGCAAGATCGCGGAAGTACGCGGGCTCGAGGAAGGCCAAGACGCCATCTCCCCAGCGACCTTTCCCGACCTCACGAACGATGACGAGTACAAGGCGCTGATCGCCGACGTACGCGACACGAGCGGCGGTATCCCCATCGGCGTCAAACTCTCCGCTCAACACATCGAGCGCGACATCGACGCCGCGCTGCGCATCGGCGTCGACTACATCATCCTCGACGGTCGCGGCGGGGGCACCGGCGCTGCGCCGCTGATCTTCCGCGACAACATCTCGGTCCCCACGATCCCGGCCCTCGCTCGTGCGAGACGGCACCTCGACAAGGTCGAACGCGGCGACGTGACGCTCGTGATCACCGGCGGCTTGCGTACTCCCGCTGACTTCGCGAAGGCACTCGCGCTCGGCGCCGACGCCATCGCCGTGAGCAACTCAGCGCTGCAGGCGATTGGTTGCCTCGGCATGCGCGCCTGCAACACCGACAACTGTCCCGTCGGCATCGCCACGCAGAAGAAGAACCTTCGGTCACGCTTGATCGTCGACGAGTCGGCGAAACAGCTGGCTCAATTCTTCGACTCGTCCACGCATCTGATGAGCGTGCTTGCACGTGCATGTGGCCACGACGACCTCTCGAGCTTCACGATCGACGACCTCACCACGTACGACCGCGAGATGGCGCATCTCACCGGCGTCGCGTACGGCGGCGTCTCGCTCTGACGCGTCGCACACCCGCCGTTGCGCCCACGGTCGATCGTGATGCTCAGTCGGCTTGCGCTGCCATTGCCTCGAGCGTGAACGCGTGGAACTTCGCGGTGTCGAACGCGACGACGAGGCGGGCATCGGTCTCGATGATCACGCGATGCGGTGAGTCGAGGAACTTGGCAAAGCTCTGTGCGTAGTCGTCGTCCGGACGCTCGTCCAACCGTGACAACTTCCGGTAGAACCATTCCTTGAGGTCGTCGAAACCGTCGTCGCCCTGCGCGTGGACCACCGAGTTGCCTTTGAAGCTCGCGGTACGACCGGCCTGGTTGATCACGATCCCCGATTGGGGCCGAGCGCGAAGCGCGGGGACCCGCTTACGCCGTTCGGCACACGTGGTGAAGAACTTGCCGTCGCGATGGACGAACGCGACGACGACTCCGACGGGGAACCCTTCCCTGGTGGTCCAGTTGAAGATGCACTCACCGCCGGCCGCCAGCATCTCGGCGAGCGCATCGTCGTCGAGCTTCATCGTGGTCAGATCTTCGTAGTCGACTTGGGGTTCGCTGCTCATGGCAACGAGTCTGCTCGCTCATTGCGACCCGCGCCCCAGCGGACGGGTCGTGCCGCTCGAGACGCCACCGCTACGGTCGAATCATGGGTGACGAGACCGAAACCGAACTTCCCGCCGACGAGATGGTCCCCGGAATCGGGTGGCCCGCGGACGACGACATCTTCACGAACAACTTCCGGTACGGCGACCTCGCTGACTGGAACCGCGCTGCGCTGAAAATCCACGACGAACACGACGGCTTCTACCGGATCGAGCGGAAGGGCTTCCCGTCGATCCTCGCGGTACTCGACCATGCCGCGCTGCTCGACGTCGAGCGGCAACCCGACCTGTTCACGAACGGTCCGACACCCGTGCTCACCACTCAGGAGGGCATCGACACGCCACCACCGGTCGAGCTGAAGACGCTGATCCACATGGACGGCGACGAGCACACGGCGTACCGCAAGCTCGGCCTCCCTCAGTTCAAGCCAGCGAGCTTGTCGCGACTCGACGAGCGGCTCGCCGAGTTGGCCGATCGAGCGCTCGCGACCATGCGCGACGCAGGCAGCGAGATCGACTTCTCCACCGAGGTCGCACTGCCGTATCCGTTGCACGTCATCTTGAAGATTCTCGGTCTTCCCGAAGAGGACTACCCGCGGATGATGACGCTCACCCAACAGCTGTTCGGCGGGGAGGATCCGGACATGCAGCGCGAGGAGTTGTCACCCGAGGCGATCGCCGCGGTGCTCATGGACTTCTTCACGTACTTCAACGGCATCACGGTCGACCGAAGGACCAACCCCGGCGACGACCTTGCCTCGCTCATCGCCAACGGCATGATCGGCGCGGACCCGATCGGCGACCTCGAGACGATGGGCTACTACGTGATCATCGCGACCGCCGGCCACGACACGACGTCGAGCGCGATGGCGGGTGGGTTCCGAGCGCTCGTCGAGCATCCCGATCAACTGCGCGCGTTGCAGGAACGACCCGAGTTGCTCAACAACGCGATCGAGGAGATGCTGCGCTGGACCGCACCGGTCCGCCACTTCATGCGCACCGCCACCGCCGACACCGTGCTCAACGGCCACGAGCTGAAGGCGGGTGACCTGCTCTACCTGTCGTACAAAGGTGCGAACCTCGACCCGAAGGTGTTCGACGATCCGCTGCGGTTCGACATCGAACGACCGAACGCTGACCGCCAGATCTCGTTCGGTTTCGGCAAGCACTTCTGCATGGGCGCGCAGCTCGCGCGCATGGAGTTGCGGTCGATCTTCGGGCGCATCATTCCCGAGATCGAGTCGGTGGAGTTGGCGGGCACGCCGACGACGATGCTGACGACCTTCGTCGGCGGCCACAAGACCCTCCCGATCCGCTACACCCTCCGCCCCGCCTGACCGCGCCTCACCCGCACGACACCCGCACCACCCGCCCGGAATCAGCTGCCCGATCGTTCGCGTGAGCTTTGTGCGTCGTGGGAGCGCAAGAAGCTCACGCGATCGAGCCGGGCGAGTTGTCGAGGAGCGATCTCACGACGTCGTCTTTGCCATCGGTGTACGCCGCCCGGTCGTTGGGGTGGCGCTCGGCAAGCTCCGACTTCACCCGGGCGTAGCGCTCCCGCGCCGACGGGTCAGCGCGCAACCGGTCGCGCAGCGTCAGATAGTTGCGCCACTGCGAACCTTCGGCGTCGACGACGTGAAGGTGCGCGATCCGGTACCACGGCAGCTCCTCCAGCACGAACACGTGTCCTCCGGCCGACCCGGCATCACCGCGGTAGATCCATCCGTCGGTTTGTAGGAGCTCGACGACACCATCGACAACACCAACGTCGCGAACTCCGACCGCAAGATCCACGATCGGCTTCGCGAGCAGGCCGATCACCGACGACGACCCGATGTGCTCGACGGCGACCGCCGCGGAGTCGAGCAGCATCGCGACCTGCTCGCTCAACGCACGACCCGCGACCACTTGCTCGACGGTGGTTTGCTGAAGTCGAACCACCCCGTACTCGAGTCCAAGACCGACGGCCACGAGCGAATCCACGATTTCATCGTGCCAGATCGCCCAGATCGAGGAGCAGCGCGGGTTCGAGTCAGCTCTTCGAGGGCGGGGGCAGGAGTGCCGGACCGCCAGCGCCGATGGATCGCACCAGCACATCGGTCGGATCGGCTGGGTCTCCGGCCCAGTCCACTCGCTGCGACCACCGGAACCCAACCTTGTCCGCAACGTGTCGCGACGCCACATTGTCCGGATCGATCAGGCACAACACCTCGCCATCATCGGACTCATCGGCGACGGAGAGCAATGCCGACACGGCCTCGGTCGCGAATCCGTGTCCCCGCGCTTCCTCGATCAAGCGCCACCCCCATTCGAGGCGGCTGATGCCATCGAAGTCGACGGCATCCACGCCCGTGTAGCCCACGATGGTGCCCGATGATCGTTCGATCACCGGCTGCTTCGCGTACGACACGCGATTCGCCATCGCAAGCATGCGATCGAAGCGCTCGTTGGCCGACGCAACGTCGTGATCAGCTCCAAACACGGTGAACGATGCGTCGGTGAACAACTCGACGAACCGGGTTCGGTCGCGCTCGATCGGCTGTCGAACGACGAGCCGATCCGTCTCGATCACCATGTGGGCAAACGTAACTCGTCCGACGCGACCGTCCGCGTCGACCATCGCGTGATCTTTCTGCGCCCCTGCGACGCATTCTTCTCACGCGTTCAGCGTTCGACGTCTGCGGCCACACCGCGGGCGAGTGTCGTGAGCCGGGCCCGAAAGACGCTCACCTCCGGCTGGTCGAACTTGAACCCCTTGGGTGAGAGTTCGAGCACGTCGACCCAGCTCGCCCGACGAGCGGCATCGGCTGCCTTGCGTCCGGGCGAGACCCGCTCCAGGTACGCAGAAAGACCGGCCACGCGCCTGACCGAAACGGCGTGCACCGCGTCTGCGACGTGAGCCGTCTTCGCGCTCATGATCTCGTCGGAGTGCGGGGATGCCGCCATGCGCTCCCAGAGGTCACCTTCGAAACGCTGCAGGAACCCATCCAGTTGCTCCGCGACACTGTCGTTCGAGTGCAGCGCTGCAAGGGCCGCGTCGGCGTGGTCGTCGAACAGAGCCACGAACGCGGACGCGAAGATGTCGGCCTTGTTCCGAAAGTACTGATACAGCGCCGGGCGCGACATGCCCGCCGACTCGGCGATATTGGCCATCGAGGTACCTGCGTACCCCCGCGCCGAGAACTCCGCGACCGCGGCGGCATGGATGACGCTCCGCTTCGGGTCGACCGGTGAACCCACCGACGCGCCAGCTGATGCATCAACCGTGACCTCCGACGTCATCTCGACAGCTTGACACATTTGCGAGAATATGTCAGCGTGGGA
>CALICC010000412.1 GCA_938049325.1 uncultured Ilumatobacter sp.
CACGATCGGACGCAACGTGCGGTGCTGGCGCATCGCCGTCCACACGCCCCATCCGTAGGCCACGTCGTGGGCCGCGGCGCGCGGGCTTGCCAACAGCGACGCAATGCCGACTCGTCGAGCGCGTGAAGAGAGCAGCGCAGCGCACGCCACGATCGGCCACCACACGCGACGAACCGTGCGCGCGAACTCCTCGACCGAGCGTGCCTGGGCGCGGATGGCGAGCTTGAACGAGGGTCCCGCCGCCAGCACGTCGAGGCGTTTCGCGAGAACCACCGAACTCCCCACCGCGAGGCCGGTCGCGCTCGCCGGCTTCCCAGCCGCCAAGAGAGCGAGAGCAGCGGCGGTCGGCACATTCGAACGAAACGGCGCGAGCGCTCGGGGGTGCCGCAGCGCAAGTGGAGCCGCCGACGAGCCATACCCGACCTGTTGATGTAGCCGTCCGGTCCAGGTTGCCCTCGGGCGATGCCACACCGTCGACGCGGGCTCGTAACGGCACCGCCAGCCCGCTTGGTCGAGTCGCCAGACGAAGTCGACGTCTTCGCCGAATCGCAGCTGCTCGTCGAACCCACCGATCGCGTCGAACGCTTCGACCCGAACGACGATGGCAGCCGCAGGGACGTAGCTCACCCGGGTCCCTGCGCGGATCCGCGCTGGCGTCGGCCCCATGTCGAGCGATGTGTCGCGATCTCCGAGAACGCGCGGTGCAACGAGCGCGACCCGATCGTCGTCGAAGTGGGGGAGCAAAGCAGTGAGCCAATCGCGGTTGAGTTCGACGTCGGCGTCGACGAACGCAACGAGCTCGGTGTTGATGATCGACCGGCCGACATTGCGCGCCGCCGCAGGACCGCGGTTCGTCTCGATCCTGCGTGCGGCGCCGACGAGTGGTGGCACCGAACCGTCGTCGATCACCAATCGGCTCGGGTCGTCGATGCTTCCGCCGAGCTGTGGCGTCACGACCGTGACGTTGTCGAGGGTGAAGCGCCCGACCGGCTGCGCCGAAGGGTCCGGGTGGATCGCGCCGCCGTCGAGGAGCCGGTCGGTCAGCGACGACGAGGTGACGTCGGCACCGGCTTCGAGCTGGTCGGCCACTCGACTGCCCGCCGGAGTGAGACGAAAGAGCCGGAGCGGTGAGCCCGCCAAGACGACCCGCCCGCCATCGCCGCGTCGCCACGTCGGGTCGAGGAGGAAACGCATCCTCAGTCGGGAACGCCGTCGGTCGGAGCGCCGACGGGGGTCGGGTCGACAGGGCGCCACCGTTCGATCGTCATCACGAGGTCGTCGACGAAGTCGTTGATGAAGCGCTCGCCTTCGGCACCCGACGCGCCGCGAGGGTCACCGAGGACGCCGGTCGGGCTGACCGGACGCACGCCGTTCGAGCGCAGTGCGGGCAGCAGGTCGTCGAGCTTGATGTCCGGGCCAGCGGTAGCGAGTTCGAGGCGCACGAGACCTGGGTCGATCGCCAACATCAGCGAGGTCTCGATGCGGCCGGCGTGGAGATCGGGCGGACCACCGTCGGTGCGCCGCCGCCACTTCGGCCACCACGACTCCACGTTGCGACCTTCACTCGTCAACAGCTCGACTGCGTCGGTGAGCGCTTCGTGGTTCCCGCCGTGCCCGTTGACGAAGACGACGCCCGCGGCCCAGTCGGCGCTACGACCCAGCTCGATCGCCACCTGCGTCATCACCTCGATGCCGATCGACAGCGTCCCGGCAAAGTCCGCGTGCTCGCCCGAGGCGGTGATGGCAAGCGTGGGCCCGACCATCAACCCGGTGGTGTGGGTGAGCGCGCGCCGTGCGATTTCCTCGGCGATGAGCGTGTCGGTATTGAGGGGGAGGTGCGGGCCGTGCTGCTCCGTCGAGCCGACTGGGATCAGGATGATCGGCGAGAGCGTGCCGTCGTCGTCAGCCATGAGGCGCGTCGCGTCATCGACTTCGTTCCACGTCGCCTCACCCAGTCGCATCGTCCGTCAGTCTCGCAGCTCGGACCCACACATCACCCTGCTCGCTTCTCTGAGCGTTGTGCGACCTCGGGCGTGAGCAAACGCACAGAGAAGCGTCGAATTCGGGCGATCGGGTGGCCTCAGTCGGCGGGCGGCGGCGAGAAGCCGTCGGGGATGATGATGTCGTCGGGCGAAAGCTCGCTGATCGACGCCTTGCCGAGTCCGAGCATGTTCGAATCGATGCCCATCCGCAGGACGTCGAGTACGTTCTCGACACCCGCCTGACCGTTTGCCGCGAGGCCCCAGAGGTAGGCACGGCCGATCATCACGGCTTTCGCGCCGAGTGCCAGCGCCTTCACGACGTCACTGCCGCGTCGGATGCCGGAGTCCATGACGACCTCGATCTGATCTCCGACTGCGGCGACGACCTCGGGGAGTACCCGGATCGGCGCAGGTGTGCCGTCGATGTTGTTGCCCGCGTGGGTCGACACCGAGATGCACGTGGCACCCGCGTCGACGGCGCGTCGCGCCTCGTCCGCGCGGTTGATCCCTTTGACCATGAACGGGCCGTCCCACTGCGAGCGGAGCCAGGCGACGTCGTCCCAGGTGGGCGGCGGGGTGCCCATCCAGGTCCCGTACGCCTCGAAGAATCCGGGCACCGGGTCGTCACTCGACACGCGGAAGTTCGGCACGCCGAGCTGCGGAATCGCACCCGACTTGACCCAATCGAGCAGCCACTTCGGTCGCAGGAGCGCCTCGGGGCCGTGCTTGATCATCGTCTTGAGGTCGACCGACTCAGGGATCGACGGGCTGCCCCAGTCGCGTGAGTGCACGAACGACCAGTCGAGCGTGAGGATCATGCCGACAGCGCCGTTGGCCTTGGCGCGCTCCATGCGTCCGACCATCGAGTCGCGATCGCCGGCCCAGTAGATCTGGAACAACGTCTGCGGGTTTGCGGCGATGACTTGATCCATCGGTTGCGACGAGAACGAACTGAGCCCCATCACCACACCGCGGGCAGCCGCCGCCTTCGCCACAGCGACCTCACCCTCAGGGTGCACCGCTTGGACGCCGGTCGGACTGATCATGACCGGCATCGACATCGGCTGGCCCATGACTTCGGTCGCCATGTCGCGCTCGGCAGGCTGGCCCGCGGTGAGCGGGCGCAACCCGAGCTCGTCGAACGCTGCGCAGTTGTCGTCGCGGGTGACACCGCGCTCGGCGCCCGCGATCAACGCGCCGTAGACCGACTTGGGCAAGCGGCGCTTGGCACGCTTCTGCGCCACAGCGATCGACTCGAACCACGGATTGAACCAGGGATTCTCCACGACGGCAGCGTACGAGCAGCGCCCCGCCGCACCCAAGCGAACGCCGTCGAAGTCACGTCTCAGGTCAAGCCCGCTCCATGACGTTCGTTCAACGTGTACGGCGCTGGTCGCACGCGAAGGCCTCACTACCTTCGCGAAGCGCGACTCGCGTTGCGTTCCCGTCGGTGATGCGAATGGCGCTTGCAACGATGAACGTGTCGCCGGAGTTCCAGAGGTAGACGCTCGAGCTGGTCACGCAGACGCTGTCGTACGTCCACGGACCGATCCGGATGTGGTCGGTGGTTCGCACGGGACCTTCGCGCATCTGCTCGGCGAACTCGATGAACCAGTGCTCCGTGACGCGCAGCCCGACAAACGCCGTGCCAATGCCGATCAGGGTGATGAGTCCACACGCGCCACTCACCCACGTCGTCGAACCGGATCGTCGAGTCGGATCCAGAACGATCCGAGCTGAGTCGACCACCACGGCGAACACCGCGAGAAGACCGAGCAGTGCGACCACGAGCCGCGGCTCGATCCACCGAGCACTCAGCGCGCAGAGCGCTATTGCGACACTGGCGCCAACGGCCCATCGCGACCCGCCAGCTCGATGAATCCGGCTCACGGCGAGGAACGCGGTCGCTGTCGCCACCATGAGCAACCACGGGACGATCACGGTCCACACCGTCGATGCGGGACGCGACGCCGTCGCGAGAAACGGCACGCCGGACACGAGCACGACCGCCACTCCGATTCGCCGCAACATCGACTTGGAACGTAGCGACGGCCCGCCGCGGCGGTGTCAAGAGGGTGTGCAGACCGTATGAAATCTCGTTGCGACCGGCGTCAGGTGAGGTGATAGTCGCCAGGGTCGGGGGTGCGCGTTTGCTGCCAATACTCGAGCAGGCTGAAGGGCCAGTTCTGAGCGACGCGCCCGGACTCGGCCTTGTACCAACTGTTGACGGTCGAGACGCCCCACGCCATCTTCAAGTTGCCGGCATCGATCCGCTCGTTGTAGGCGTCGTGAACGTCCTGACGACAGTCGGCAGAGGTGCGGCCGTCGCGCAGCAGCATCTCCATGACCCCGAGCGCGTAGTGCACTTCGCACTCCGAGAAGTAGACGATCGAGCCGTTGACCACGATGTTGGTGTTGGGTCCGTAGCAGAGGAAGAAGTTCGGGAATCCGGGGTGCACCACGCCGAGGTACGCCCGGGCATCGCCATCCCACACCTCGTGCAGGTCGCGGCCGCCGGTGCCGATGACCTTCATCGGGGTGAGGAACTTCGACGCTTGGAACCCTGTGGCGTAGATGATCACGTCAGCCTCGTGGCGAACGTCGTTGCCGTCGGCGTCGGTCGTGACGACCGCATCGGCGTCGATGCGACGGATTGGGGTGCCGTCGAGCGTGACGTCGTCGCGCTTCATCGTTGTCGACCACGAGCCGTTGTCGAGCACGATGCGTTTCGACGCGGGCGGATACATCGGCCGAACCGTGTCGTACAGGTCGGGGCGGTCGGCGTAACACAGGAACAGCCACTGCTCGAGGAGGTCGCGCAATTCGTTGTTCGCGGCGCCGGTCGCCATCGAGAGGTCGTCCCAGTCGTCGTCGACCGCGCACGCCGGAAGTAACCCTTCCGACGATCGCCAGAACAAGAAGAATCGATACCACTGCGCGTATCCCGGGACGTGGCCGAAGAGCCATTGCAGACCGTCCGCCACGGTCTCGTGATAGGTCGGCACCGGAATGAACCAGTTCGGTGTGCGCTGCAGAACCGTGAGTTGGCGAGCCTCCTCGGCCACGTGGGGCACGAACTGCACCGCGCTCGCGCCGGCACCGATCACGACCACGTTCTTGCCGCTGAGATCGACGTCGTGGTCCCACCTCGCCGAGTGGAACGAGGAACCCGCGAAATCGTCCATGCCTTCGATCGACGGCATGTTCGGCCGGTTCAGCTGGCCAACGGCGCTGATCACCGCACCGGCCGGATGCGTCGACTCGCCGTTCGGCCCGTCGAGCTCGATGGTCCACTGCTGATCGTCGCCCGACCATGTCATCGCCGTGACTTCGTAACCGAAACGGATGTGTTCTCGGACGTCGAACTCGTCCGCGCATGTCTGGAAGTAGCGGAGCAGCTCGGGTTGTGGCGAGAAGTAGTACGGCCAGTCGTTGCG
>CALICC010000413.1 GCA_938049325.1 uncultured Ilumatobacter sp.
CGGGCTCGACACGATCATTCGAGCACTCGGCATCGACCACGACGACGAACAAGTCAGAACCATCACGGCCACGATCCTCACCAGCTTGGAACACTTCCTCCGACGAGAAACCCTCGGCACCGCGCCGCTGGCAACGTAGAATCAACCACACGAGCGCAGAACCTCGCCACCATGGGTGAACCCGGCGACGTCCTGGCTACGTTTGCCCAATGAGCCCGCTGGGAGTTCCGATTGGTTGGGCCGGCGGCACCGGTCTGAATTCGATCACTGAGGTTCGCGCGGAAGCTCGCTACGCCGTTGAGGCCGGGTTCGATTCGTTCTGGGTGTCACAGATCTTCGGCGTCGACCCGATCGTGGCACTGGCGGCCATTGCCGACGAAACACGGTCGTTGTCTGAGGTCGGGACGTCCGTCGTGCCGCTCTACGGGCGCCACCCGCTCGCACTGGCGGCCCAAGCACGTACCGCACAATCAGCGCTCGATGGCCGCTTCACCCTCGGCATCGGCCCTTCGCACGCGCTCGTGGTCGAAGGCTTCTTCGGCGAGTCGTACGATCGACCTTTCACGCGGACCCGAGAATTCGTCGATGCCATCGCACCGCTCCTGCGGGGCGAGAACTCCGACGTCGACGGAGAAGAACTCACCTCGCATGGTTGGCTGACGATCGAATCCGATCCTGTACCTCTGCTTCTCGCAGCGATGGGTCCCCGCATGCTCGACCTAGCAGGTCGGTCGGCCGACGGCACATCGCTTGGCATGTCGGTCGGCCCGACGACGATCGAATCGCTCGTGGTCCCCACCATCACCGCCGCCGCACGAGAGGCCGGACGCCCTGCGCCGCGGATCAAGGGCTTCCCGGTCGTGTGCGTCACCAACGACCCAGACGCAGCACACGCACACTCGGCGGAGGGTTCACAGATGTACGCCGAGCTGCCTGCCTACCGTGCAGCACTCGACCGCGAAGGCGTCAGCAGCCCAGCGGATCTCGGGCTCTACGGGTCGATCGACGACGTCGTGGCCGGACTCGAGCGCTACGTCGCGGCCGGAGCGACCGAACTGCGTATCGCCGTGACCGCCCCGGACGATGCCACCGAACAGCGAACGCGTGACGCGCTGGCCGAGTGGATCAGCTCGAGCTGACCGAGCGTGTCACGAGCCCATCTCAGGTGGGAGCTCGACATCGAAGTCGCGCTCGTACTTGAGCCAGAACTCGTTTTCGTCGACAAGTCGGAACGCCGGTGAGATGAGTTGCCAGTCGGCGAACGGGTAATCGTTGGTGTCGACCGACAAGATCACGATCTCGATGCGCTCGGCGCGGTCGACCACGCGCGGGCCATCGACGTTGCCGTCGGGTCCATAGAGCACAGCGCGGAACGGTGCCGGGAATTGGTAGATCTCGTGACGGTGGGCGATGTGAGGCGTGATCCGATAGTGCGCTGACACGATCGCGTCGGGCGGCACATCCTCGATGATGTCGCGTGCTGCGACTGCCCACTGGTTGTTCGGGTCGCCGTAGTAGAGATCGATGCGCCCCCACGGAACCGGCGCCCACAGGTACGACGCCAGCAGCGACATCGTCAACACGGCCGCCGTACACAGCGATCGCAACGGAATCGAGACCGAGAACTCTTGAGTCAGCGGCGTGACGTACATTGTGCGCCTCTGCCGCATGACGCTCAGCGCATGCACGGTTCCGAGGCTCAACGCCGGGACTGCGATCAGGCTGTAGTGGTACTGGATCTGGTACTGGTACCAGAAGGTGCTCAAGATGTTCGTGAACAACACGAGCGCACTCACCATCGCCACCCACGGCAGGCGGGCGAACACGAAGGCGAACGGTGCGGTCATCTGCACCAGGTACCACGGGCGGTCGTCGCTCCGCAGGTGACGCACGAGGTCAGTCGGATTGGTGAGTGCGGTATCGATGACACCGCGCGGTCCGCCGAATGGAATTCGCCATCCGTTACGGGTGGGTACACCGATGAGACCACGCATGACGACGAACATGGCAACGGCCATCGTCGCCAGGCTTCCGAAGATGGTGAGCGCGCCGATCTTCCACGACCGTTTGAAGCCGACCCAGATTCCGAGTGGGACGACCACGAGCGACACGTCTTCTTTGACCGAGAGCGCCAAGACGACGAAGACCGCATAGGTCCGCCACTTGTGTTCGAGCGCGGCCCAGATCGCAAACCCGAGAAAGACGCCAACGAACGAGTCGGGATGGAAGTTCTCGAGGTTCGTCCAACCAATCGCCGGGTGGATGAGATAGGCCGAAGCGAGCGCCAGAGCGATCCATTCACCGGAGAGCCGCTTGCGCGCGAGGAGGAACACCGGCATGGCGCCAGCTGCGATCACGGCCGACTGCGAGAAGAACAACACCCCGGCCGACGGCCAGAGCCAGTAGATCGGCACCAAGAACAACAGCACGAACGACGTGTGGTCGCCGAACATGTTGCGGCCCATCAACGTCACGAACGGAGCGTCGAACCGCGACAGCAGCCACACACCCTGGTCGTAGAGGGCCGAGTCGTAGGACGACGTTCCGAGTGCGTGATGAATGTTGAGCGAGCGCTGCGTGTAGTACCAGGTGTAGATGACCATCACCAGCAGCAGGAGGACCTGTGGCAGCGTGATCGATCGAACTCGGTCCCCGATGGTCCGGCGCTCTGCGGGGACCTCAACAGGTCGCTCCTCGAGCCCATCTGGACCCAGTTCGTCGCTTTCGAGCGCGCGTTCGCCAACCTGATCGGTGCCGTCAACGTCATCGACGGCGCCGGGCGCGTCATCGATGGTCACGTCGGCCATCTCTACAGTCTGGCGCGTCGTCACTCTCGAAGGTCGGCAACCAGTGCGGCGAGCACCCCGTTGACGAAGCGTCCGCTGTCGTCGGTCGAGAACTGCTTCACCAGATTGACCGCTTCATCGAGCACGACGGCGACCGGCACATCGCTGCGTTCTGCCAGTTCGAACGCGCCGATGCGCAACACGTTGAGGTCGATCACCGGCATGCGTTCCAGTGTCCACCCGGTGGCGCGCGAGTCGATCGCCGCATCGAGTCGCTCACGGTGCTCGGCGACGCCGCGCACCAGTGTTTGTGTCAGTTCGTCGGGTGCAAGCACCTGCAATTCGAGCACGTCGAGCGGCGTGAGCCCCTTCGACTCTGCCTCGTACAGGAGGTAGAGCGCGCGTTCGCGCGCGTCGGAGCGTTCGTCTGGTCGGGGAATCAGCGACATGGAGTCAGACGCGTGTCATGTATTCGCCGGTGCGCGTGTCGACGCGCACCTTCTCGCCGGTCTCGATGAAGAGCGGCACCTTGATCTCCTTGCCGGTTTCGAGCGTCGCCGGCTTGGTGCCGCCGCTCGAACGGTCGCCCTGAAGACCGGGCTCGGTCATCGCGATCGTGAGTTCGACCGACGCTGGAATCTCGACGCCGATGATCTCGCCGTCGTAGATCGCGATCTGAGCGATCATCTGCTCGATGAGGTAGTCCTTGGCATCGCCGAGCGCCACTTCGGACACGTTGGTCTGCTCGTAGGTCTTCGTGTTCATGAAGACGTAGTCGTTGCCGTCGTGGTACAGATACTGCATGTCTTCGCGCTGAACAATGGCCTGCTCGACCTTGATGCCAGCGTTGAAGGTCTTGTCGATGACCGCTCCGGTCCGGACGTTACGGATCTTCGAACGGACGAATGCCCCGCCCTTGCCTGGCTTGACGTGTTGAAACTCGACGACCTGGAAGAGGTTGTTGTCGAGCTCGAGCGTGATGCCGTTCTTCAAGTCGTTCACAGAGATCTGGGGCATGGTCAGGTCAACTCTCGTTTGGGTGAGTGCGTCAGCACCCGGGGGCCGGCGTCGGTGACATGGACCAGATCTTCGATCCGGAAACCACCGAACCCTCCACGATAGAGGCCCGGTTCCACGGTCACCACGTAGTCGGTCATCACCGTGTCGGTGCTGGTCTGAGAGTGGAACGGAATCTCATGGATGTCGAGCCCCACGCCGTGTCCGGTTCCGTGCAGGTACCAGCCGATGTAGCCCGCTTCACGGAACACCTCCCGGCACGCGGCATCGATGCGCTCGGCGGGCGCGCCGGCGACGGTGGCGTCGAGCCCCGCCTGCTGCGACGCTCGCACGAGGCCGTAGATCTCGCGTTGTTGCGCCGTGGAGTCACCGATGACCCACGATCGCGTCATGTCGGAGTGATAGCCGTCGACGAGTGCACCCACGTCGATGATGACCGTGTCACCGTCGACGATCGTGCGACGCGACGCGCCGTGATGGGGACGCGCTCCATGGTCCGGGCCGGTGGCCACGATGGTGTCGTAGCTTCGGTCGTCGGCGCCGTGGGCGATCATCCGGTGCTCGAGTTCCATTCGGACGTCGAGTTCGGTCATCGGCGTGTCGGCGCTGGCCAGCAGCAACGGCTCGACCTCGGCCAGTGCTCGGTCGGCAATCGACGCGGCCAACTCGATCCGTTCGAGCTCTGCGGCATCCTTGGTCTGGCGAAGCCGCTTGATCGGCGACGGCGACGGAATCAGATCGACCTCCTTGGCGAGACTCGACCACGTGGCGTGGCTCGCTCCGGACGGATCGAGCGACACCTGGGCACCATCGAGAACTTCGATCAACCGCTCATGCAACTTCGCTCCGGTCTGCTCCACGATCACCGTCGCCCCGACCGGCGCTGTTTCCTCACGCGCCTTGTCGCCGTACCGACCGTCGGTTCCGACGAACAGTTCGTCGCCGCGGGCAACCGCCCACCCATTCGAACCAACGAATCCCGTCAGCCACCGCACGTCGGTGAGGTCGTTGAACAGCCAGGCATCCGCGTCGCTCTCCGCCGCTTTGGCGACCAGGCGAGTCCGCCGCGCCAGGTGGTCGATCGGAGTCAGCCTCGCTCGATCAACGCGCACGCGGCCACTGTACCCACCCGTTCTGGTCCACGTCAGCGTCGACATCCGACGCATCTGTGGACCAGAAAGGTCGCAATCGATCGAGACGGGTCAGGCGAGGAAGCGCGAGAGGGCACTGCGAACCGGCGCTTCGTCGACGCCCTGCACGACTTCGACACCGTTCGAACCGTCGAGCACGAAGGTCAGACCGTCGAGCGCCTTCTTGTCGCGATGCATGAGCGACACGAGCGAATCGACGTCGAGCCCGTCCGGCGGGCGCATCATCAGGTCGTACTCCCCCGCGACGACGTGACGGTGCTCGGCAACCCGAGCCTCGTCGATGCGGCCGAGTTCGAGCCCGAGTTCAGCGGCAAAGATCAGCCCGATCGCGACCGCCTCGCCGTGAGCGAGTTCGTGGTCGGTTGCGATCTCGAGCGCATGCGCCAAGGTGTGCCCGTAGTTGAGCAGCGCACGCCGGCCACCTTCGCGTTCGTCCGCTGCCACGACCTCGGCCTTGATCTCGACGCACCGAGCGATTCGTTCGTCGAGCTCCATCGCCAGCAGGTCGTCGCCGGTGAGGAAGTGATACTTCGCCATCTCGCCGAGGCCACAGCGCATCTCGCGCGCCGGCAGCGTGGCGAGCGCGTCGAGATCGCACACCACGCCCGACGGTTGCCAGAACGCGCCGACCAAGTTCTTCCCCTCGGGCAGGTTGACGCCGGTCTTTCCACCGATCGCTGCGTCGACCATGCCGAGCAACGAGGTCGACACATGGACGACCGGGATCCCCCGGTGCCATGACGCAGCCGCAAAGCCGGCGACGTCGGTGACCATGCCACCGCCGACACCGACGACGACGTCGTTGCGGGTCAGACCCATTCGGGCGAACGAGCTCATTAGGGTCTCGATCGTCGCGAGCGACTTCGCAGCCTCACCGACGCCGATCTCGAACACCTCGACCTCGAGGCCGGGAACATGGGCGACGACATCGGTGAACTGCGCGGGAATGCCCGGTTGCGTGACGACGGCGACGCGACGTGCGCGTTCCGGCAACAGGTCGGCCAGCTCGCCGACGGCTCCGCTTCCGACGACGACTTCGTAGGAGCGGTCGGGGATCGGGACGGTCACCCGGCGCATCGCAGCACCGCCCCGGCGACGTCGTGGACCGACCGGTGATCAACCGACACGATCGCATCGGCCACGTCCTGGTACAGCTCGTTGCGATCTTCGTACATCTGACGCAACACACCTTCTGGATCGTCGTCGAGGAGCGGACGGTGCATCCCGGCCTTCACTCGCTCGAGCAGCAATTCCACATCGGCCAGCAACCACACGACGTGCGCGTCGTCACGCTTGAGCACCGCTCGATTCTCGTCACTCAGCACGACGCCTCCCGCGGCCGCGATGACCGACGGTTCGCCTGCTGACACAGCGTCGCGCAACACCTCGGTTTCGAGGGAGCGAAACGCTGGCTCCCCCTCCGCAGCCCAGATCTCGCGGACGGTTCGCCCGGTACGCGCCTCGACCATTTCGTCGCTGTCGAACAAGGTGCGGTCAAGACGCTTGGCCAAGACGCGCCCGACAGACGACTTGCCCGCGCCCATCATTCCGACGAGCACGATGTGCTGCGACGTGCACCCGCTCACAACGTGTTGCGGAACGACTCGGCGTTACGGACGAACTCGTCGATTGAGTCGCCCCCGAACTTGCGTTGCGCCTCGGTTGCGAGTGTGAGTGCGACCATCGTTTCGGCGACCACACCCATGGCGGGCACGGCCGTGACGTCGGTGCGCTCCTTGAACGAGACTCCCGACTCTTTCGTGGCTGTGTCGACGGTCTCGAGCGTCGGCTTGTTGAGCGTGGCGAGTGGCTTCATGGCCGCACGTGCAACGAGCAACTCGCCGGTGGTCATACCGCCCTCGGTGCCGCCCGCCAGCGTGCTCCCGCGCCGGTACGCCGAGTTCTCGGAGTCCCATGAGATCGGGTCGTGAGCAGCGCTCCCCCGGCGTCCGGCCACGTCGAAGCCGTCACCGATCTCGACGCCCTTGATCGCCTGGATGCTCATGAGCGCCTGGGCGAGCATGCCGTCGATCTTGCGGTCCCAGTGCACGTGGCTGCCCAGACCGACCGGCACGTTGAAGCCGAGCACTTCGACGACGCCGCCCAGCGAATCGCCGTCTTTGGCGCACGCCTTGATCTCGGTGATCATGTCTTCGCTCGTGGCCAGGTCGAAACAGCGCACCTGGTTGTCGTCGACTCGATCGAGTTCGCCAGGCGTGGGGCGAGCGGCATCGTCAGGGACCCGCACCGACCCCATCTGGATCACGTGCGACAGGATCTCGACGTCGAGCGTGCGCAGGAGCTGCTTGGCGATCGCACCGCCGGCCACGCGAGCGGCGGTTTCACGAGCACTGGCCCGTTCGAGCACGTCGCGTGCGTCGGTGAAGCCGTACTTCTGCATCCCGGTGAGGTCGGCGTGGCCGGGCCGAACCTGGGTGAGCGGCGCCTTTGTGGCGCCCGGCGCAGGATCCATCTCTTCGTGCCACTTGTCGCTGCGGAACCATTCGCTGTTCTTGATCTCGATCGCAACCGGCGATCCGAGCGTGCGACCGTGGCGCACGCCACCGATCAGCGTGAGTTCGTCGGCCTCGAACCGTTGCCGAGGTCCACGCCCATATCCGAGGCGGCGTCGGCCCATCTCGGCCTGAATCTGCTCGACGGTGATCTCGAGCCCCGCCGGGAGCCCTTCGAGCACGACGACGAGACCTTGACCGTGCGACTCGCCAGCGGTGAGAAACCTGAGCATGACCATGAGGCTATCGGTTGCCACTGGGCGGCTTCCGGAAGGAACGAGAACATGGCGACGGGGCCAACAGTGCGCCTTCGACGGTGGGGCTCGGCTGTTTCTCGGCGTGCTCGGTTCGATCTAGGCTCGCGCTGGCTACCGGCCCACATATCCCGAGCGTCGGCCAGTTGAAGGTTGGTATGAAGGAGTTGATTGCGCTGTTGGGGCTCTGTGTCAGCTCGGTCTTCGTTGCTCCTTCGAGTTCGTCGGGTGCAGACGAACTGACGATGACCGTCACCCCGTCCACCGATATCGCGTGGCTGGGCCAAGAGATCGAGGTCGTCACCTCCGGACGCCCGGCAGAACCCCTCGTCGTCATGGCGGTGTGCCCTGTCGGCGTTGCGATCACCGAACCGGCAGATGTCGGCACCCAATGCACCATTCTCGCTGCCCGGTTCCAGCCGGCGCTCCCGACGAACCGGTTCGAGGTGGATGCACGGATACACCCGAGCTGCCTCGACATCGGCTGCACCCTGACCTACGCGACCTTCGCCAGCCTGTCCGATGCACCTGCCGACTTGCTCCAGGAAGAAATCACCTTCACACCCGTTCCACCACCGCCTCCCTCTGATCCGGACTTCGCGATGACCGTCACGGTCGCCCAGGACTTCGTGGACTCACTCCGCCTCAGGATCGATGTGGTCAACCGAAACCCCGCCACCGACTCAGCGGTTGTCGCACTGTGTCAGGGCGATATCACGGCCGACGACTTCCCATCAGGCTGCACGACGATCAAGAGCAGCGATGACACCGACGACCTATCCGTGCTCACCGACGTGACTCGCAGGACCTGCGCTGACGCCGGGTGCAGCATCGTCTACAGCGGGGCCGGCAGCGAGTTCGTTCCCATCGCCGAGTTCCTCGT
>CALICC010000414.1 GCA_938049325.1 uncultured Ilumatobacter sp.
CGCTCGGTGATCTTGCGAATACCGTCGGCGTCGAGGATGTTGTCGGGGTCGAAGTCGGCGAGCGGCGTCTGCTCGAGGTAGTCGATCGCCACGTCTTCGAGGACGTAACCGTTGAGGTCTTTGCCGATGATCTCGACGATCTCGTCGCGGAACGAATCGCGGTCGGTGTAGAGCGACTCGAACTCGAACTTCTTGCCGACCGTCTTGAGGGCCTCGGAGAACTTCGCTGCGAACAGCGTGTTCAGCGTGGCGATGTCGGATGCGCGATCGCAGCCGATGGCCTGGGCGACTTTCTTGACCGCCTGCTCGGTCGGATCGACCTTGACGAAGAATTCGACGGAGATGTCGGCTCGGATGTTGTCCTTGCAGATCAACCCGTTGCCTTTGCCGCGGCGTTCGATCTGGATGTTCTTGACCGAGATGTCCATGATCTCGGCCTTGTGAACGACCGGGATCACGATCTGGCCGGTGAACGTCACGACGACCGATCGCCACTTGGACACGACCAGTGCCTGGCCCTGGGGGACCTTCCGGAACAACCTCGACACCAACAGGGCGACGAGGAAGACGACGATGAGGACGATGATGACGACAATTGCTGCCGCTGCGAGGACGCTTGCCATGGTGTGTTGTTCTCTCTTTCAGGTGCGATCGCTACGTAGGCGTGCGATCGCTGGTGACGGCCATCATGGCCGAGAAGGGGCGACGCATGCATGGGTATCTCTCCCCATGGAGCGTTGCGAGGTCAGCCGATTCACTCGGCGAGTTCTGCCGGGACGTGGTCGACGAAGAAATCGTCGGTCCGCTCGTCCCAATCGACGAGCAAGGCGAGATCGCCTCGTTTGAGTTCGCCGGCGGAGACACCGGCGCCAGCGACCGTGCGCAGGTCGACGGTCGACACTGTGCCGTCAGGCCACGTGGCCTCGCCGCGGCCGGTGGTTTCGGTGACCGTCGCCGAACGAACCTCGGCGATGCGGCCGAGGAGCTCGCGCTTCGATGGCGCGGTCTTCGTCTTGAAGATCACGGCGAGCTTGGGTGCGATCCACATCATGAACGCGAGACCGAAGAATGCTGCGCCGACTCCGACGCCGACCGACAACCATGCGAGTGCCGCACCAGTGCGAGAGTCGAGCAAGAAGACGCTCGCCAGTACCGATGCGAACCAGCCTGCCAGGCCGAACACGGTCAGCAGGACGGTGGTCGGCACCTCGGAGATGTTGAGTGGCTCGAGCGCGTCGTCGACCAAACCGTCGGCCGCGTCGACCTCGAGATCGAGAACACCCACCAGCGACAGGAACCAGAGGCCCGCGCAGATCACGAGGATCGCGGTGAAGATGATGGTTGGGAGTTCAACCGATGCACGCAGTACGTCAGCCATGCGTCAAATATGCCAGAAGGCGTGAGCCGTTCGTCACGCCCGAATCCGAAAACACCAAACCGTTACAATGCTGAGCCGGACGGACTCAGCATCTGAGGAGCCTCGCTGTGGTCAGTCGGCGCCTCCGCGTGCGCTGCGCCGGTCCTCAGCACGAGTTCGGCGTCGGCAATCGGAGTCGGCCGAGCGAGGTGGAATCCTTGGCCACGGTCGCAGCCGTTCTCGCGCAGGAACTGGAGTTGTTCCGCGGTTTCGATGCCTTCCGCGACCACCGACGTGTCGACGGCGACACCGATCGCGAGGAGGGCACTCAGGAGCGACGTCGCCTCGGCCGTGTCTGTGGAAACGAAGCTGCGGTCGATCTTCAGCGTGTCGATCGGGAGGCGTTGCAAGTAGCTCAGCGAGGAGTAGCCCGTACCGAAGTCGTCGATGGCCACGGTGATCCCTTGTGCGCGCACAGCCTCGAGCACCCGCGTGGCTTGGTCGAGATCGTCGAGGAGTTGCGTCTCCGTCAGCTCGAGCGTGAGGAGTGACGGGTCAGCTCCGGTGACGGCGATGGCGGCGTCGAGATCGTTCAGTAGATGGTCGTCGCGGAGGTGGCGTCCCGAGATATTGACCGCGATGCGCGTCGCACAGTCGGGATCGACGTCGCGCCACCGGGCCAGCGTCGCGCAGGCCTCGGTGAGCATCCAGCGGTCGATCGACATGATCAACGCCGAGCGCTCGGCGATCGGGATGAAGTCCGCTGGCGACACCATGCCGTGCCCGTGGCGATTCCATCGGACCAGAGCTTCAGCGCTCGTGAAGACGCCCGTCGTGATGTCCATGATCGGTTGCAGGTACAGCTCGAGCTCGTTGTTCGAAATCGCATGGCGGAGCGCGATCTCGAGGTCGGCAATACGCATGAGCTCATCGCGGAGCGTGCGGTCGAACAGTTCGACCCGGCCGCGCCCGTGCCGTTTGGCGTGATACACCGCAGTGTCGGCTTCGCGGACCGCTTCGAGCGCTGACAGCCCGGCGCCTGCGATTCCGTCGGCGTAGATCGCCACACCCACGCTGGCAGACAACGCGAACACGGCGGCGTCGGCGCCGTACGGCAATTCGATCTCGCGAACCAGGCGTGCTGCGCAGCCCATGACGTCGGCGGCCTGTTCGTAGTCGGACATGACCACGATGAACTCGTCGCCGCCCAGCCGACCAACGAAGTCGGAGGGGCGGATCGAGTTGGACAGTCGGTTGGCAACCTCTACGAGCACGGCGTCGCCCGCCACATGGCCTTGGACGTCGTTGACGGTCTTGAAGCCGTCGAGGTCGACGAAGAGGACCGCGAACGGGGAGGCCGACGCGTTGTTGATCTCCTCGAGGACGGCAAAACGGTTCGGGAGCCCGGTGAGTGCGTCGTGGTGAGCCTGGAATGTGAGCTGCTCTTGGAACTGAAGCCGCTCGGTGATGTCGTGAGCGATGACCGCCACGACCGGGTCGGCGGCGTCGTCGATCGTGCTGCTCGCGACGAGACAGCGGCGCGTCGAAGACTCGGCGCCGACGATGGCGCCCTCGCCGTCGAGCGTGGTGAGGTACTTCCGAATCGGCGTGCCGATCTGTTCGTCCGGGCTGACGCCGACGAGCGTTTGGCTGGCCGCGTTGGCGGAGCGAATGATCCCTTGGTCGTCGATCGTCCAGATCGCATCGGCGGCTTGCGCGACGATCGCGGAGGCGAGTTGTTCGCTCGCGTGCAGCTGCGTGGTCACACCTTCCAAGTGTTCGAACGAGCGCCGAAGCGACACGCCGATCGCGCCAGGCGACTCGGGTCCGGGTTCGATCGAGTCGTCGGTGAGCGCAGCGATCTGTCGGTCCACGGACTGCAACGTGGCCATCATCTCGTTCATCGACGTGGTGAGCGTTCTGATGTCGCGCGGGCCCTGCACGTGCAGCGGCTCGACTGCGAGGTCGCCGCCGCCGACCTGCTCGGCCCGGCGCGTCAGGCGTCGGAGCGGCGCGAGGACCGACCAGCCCACCACGACGAGGAGTAGGACGCTCGCAATAGCGCTCCCGGCGACGAGCAGCTGGATCTGGCGTGTGGCGGCCTCGGCGTCGTTGGCTTGCGCATCGAGTTCGGCGATCACGTCGTCGTGGACGCCCGACGAGTACTGCTCGAGTGCATCGAGGTAGTTCAGATGATCGAGAATCGCCTCCGCCGAGGTGATGATGTTCTCGGGGTCGAGGAGAAGGTCATCGTTGATGGCATCGAACGATGCATCGAGCGACGTGGTCAGAAACTCTGGGAGCGCGATGAGCTGCTCTTGCAGGGCGTCGAACTCGGCGACTTCATCGGGATCCAGGCTGGCGCGGTAGTTCTCGGCAGTGATCTCGAGACGTGTCGTGGCGGACACGATGTAGTCGATGTTCTGGTTGCTGCGCGCGACGAGCGAGGCGAGGAGCGCCTTGCCGCGCTCGCCGGCTTCGGTGGTCATCGCCGTCAGCGCCTGCAGCTGGAGACGTCCTGAAGACGCGAGGTCCGTGCTCGAGCTCATGTCCTTGGACTGAGCTTGGCTGGCCTCGGTGAACACGAGTTCGAGCTTGTCGAAGACCGCTCGAACGTCTGGTTGCGCGGCCTTGAAGACGTTTGAATTCTGGCGCTGCACTTCGAGCTCGCCACGGGTGAACGCCAGTCGAGCCGACAACGTCTGGCCGTCAGCGAGAACGAGATCACCGTGATTCTCGGCGAGCGAGTCGAGTGCGGCTTCGAAGGCGATCTGATTCGTGGTGTACAAGGTTTCGAGATCGACACCGGTGATTTGGATCACGGCGTCGCGCGGGACGCCCAGGGCGTCGATCCGAGCAAGGCCTTCGAGCGTGATCTGCTCGAGTTGCGCTGGTGCAACCGCTGCAGCGATTGATCGCTGGAGCTCCGCTGCGCTGACCGTGGCACGTGCTCGGTTGGCGCTGATCTGTTCAGTGTCGATGCGTTGGACGCCGAGCAGCGCGAGGGCGACGAGCGGCACGATGATGAGTGCGAGGAGGTGCAAGGAGAGTGAGCCACCTCCAAGTCGTCGACGAGCGCGCATGAGTCTTCATCGACTCGGACCGCTCCCCGGAGCAGTCAAGAATCCGTCAACTCCCTGGTAGCGGGCAGTCGAGCCCGCCCAGCATCACGCAACAGGTCGAGATGTGTCACATGGCATGCGTAAAGCGGGGTCCTGCCCGTAAAACGCTTGGAGCTCGGCGTACAACGCTGGTTCGTGGTCGCGAAGATCGCACGGGCGGTTGAAGAAGAGCTCGGTCGAGACCGCAAAGAACTCCGCAGGGTTCGTGGCCGCGTAGCCGCGGAGCACCGAATCGCCGGCTTGTACGCGCTCGAAGGCTGCCGTGCACACCTCGACCCACCGTGCGACGGCCACCGGGTCGCCCAGCGGAGGCGTTCCGTCCGTGATGCCGTCGAGCATGTCGAGCCGATGCGCGAACTCGTGGTAGACGACGTTGCTCCCGTGTTCGGGCCGACGAGCGCCGCGTTGCACGGCCGACCACGACAACAACACCGGCCCTTTTGGATGTGCTTGGCCGGCAAGATGCTGCGTGCCGCTCGTGACCGTTCCCGCAGCCCCTCGGTGCGTTCCGCTCAGTCGAACTGTCGAGCGGTGAACGATGACGGAGGTGACGTCGAAGAACTCGTCGATGTCGAGTCCGAGGAGCAGCATCGAGGCCTGAGCTGCGATGACGACTTTGACGTCGTCGGTGAGCTCCATTCCCTGCGCCGCTTCCCAGTTGTTCTCACGGACGAACCGGGCGACGAGCATCCGCATGCGTTCGAGTTCGGCGTCGTCGAGCAACGACCAGTGGTCGAACTCGCGCTCGAGTACCGATTCCCAGGCGGGGTCGAACTGTGGCGTGGGCCGCCGCAGCCACCGAGTGATCGTCGACAGAAACGAGGAAAGGGACAAGGCGTTGGCTCAGACGAGAACGTCGCCGGCAGACTTGCTGGCGGCGGTGGGTGGCGGCCCGGCTTTGACGGCGGCGGGCACCTTGTCGGCTCCACCGAAGTACTCGGCCAGCCGGCGGTCGGCCTCGTCGTCACCGAAGAGGATCTCGGCGATCTCGCGCAGGCCGGGCGAGTGCTCGATGTCGTGATCGGAAACGACCAGCTCGATCTTCGAGCGGCGTCGCATGAAGTCTTCGAGTTTCGTGACCATCTCGGAGCGGGCCGCTTCGTGCAGTTCGACACGGATGTAGTCGGCCGAACCCATGATGTCTTCAGCCATGCTCGGGTCCACGCGGATCGCATCGAGCATTGCGAACGCTCGCCGGCCGTAGCGGCGCCACAGTCGGTCGGCCAACGGCTCGATCTCCGGTCGGCTGCGCATACGGTCGAGTTTCATCAGCCGGGCTTGGCGGAAGAACTCTTTGCGCGTGGCTTTGGCTGGTTCGCCATACCAGTTGTGCAGGTCGCGTTCGAGGGGGACACCCAGGTCTTCGATTTCGTCCGCGACCTCTTCGCCGACGTTGAGGCAGTCGGTCAACTTGCCGCCGAAGATCGTGACGACCCGCTGGCGATGGTCGGTTTCGACGGCGTGCTTGCGTGACAGCTTGGTCCAGTCGACGTCGGTCTGGTCGCCGCCATCGGTCTTGACGACGAGCGGACGTACGCCGGAGCGCCGGGCGATGATGTCGTCTGGCGTGAGTGGAGAATCGAGATCCATCCGCGCGTTGATCTGTGACAGCAGGAAGTCGATGTCGTCGTCGTCCACCTCGGTGTACGGCGTGTCGATGCGTGTATCGGTGGTGCCGATCACGGATCGGTTGCCCATGGGGATGACGTAGAACAACCGCTCGGTGTCGTCGTAGAACGCGAGCACCTTGTTGTGGACCTTCGTGGTGAGCCGAGGAACCACGAGGTGGATGCCTTTGGAGTACACGATGCGATGTTCCGTCGACAGGCCCCAGCCCTGATTGGTCTCGTCGACGAACGGACCTGCCGCATTGACGATGGTTCGCGCCGTGGTGTGGAACTCCTCGCCGGTGTCGACGTCGCGGAGCTGAGCGACCCAGCGGTCGCCATCGCGCTCGGCCGAAACGAGTTCGACGTAGTTCGCGGCAGCTGCGCCGGCTTCGATTGCTGAACGCACGAAGCTGAACACGAAGCGGGCGTCGTTGTCGATCAGAATGCCGTCGCGATACTCGATGCCACCGGCGACGTCGGTCGTGTCGATCGCCGGTTCTTCCTTCTCGATCTTCTCTTGCGACAGGAGGCGCGGCCACTTGGTGCCGAACTGGCCGATGATCCAGTAGCCCAGCGCGCCGAACGCTGCGAACCACGGTTTGTACGGGCCCTTCTCGTCAAGGGCGGCGTAGAACCCGATTTCCTTGATGTTGGCTCGGTAGGCACGCATCAGCCGGTTGCGCGACTGGCACAGCTTGAACACGAGCCACAGCTCGTAGTTCTCGAGGTATTTGAATCCGCCCCAGACGAGGTTGGATGACGCCTGGCTCGTGAAGTTGGCGAAGTCGCCGCGGTCGACGAGGGCCACGCTTGCGCCGCGCCCGGCGAGCGAGGCCGCCGTCACGGCGCCGTTGATGCCGCCGCCGATGATGAGCGTGTCGAATGATCCGTCACGCATGCGGTCGATGTGCGTGGTGCGAAGCGCCATGCTGAGATTCTATGAAGCCGCCGGGCATTGCGCGTCGCGCGTTGCGTCACGCGTACCCACCGCGACGAGGCAATCAGCTGACGAGCAGGATCGACAATCCGACAGCTGCCACGGCAACGGTGACCGGTGTGATCCACTTCGACCACGTGGGATAGCCCTTGTAGCCGGGTGCCATCATCACGAAACCACAAATTGACCCGGCGACCAGGCCACCGATGTGGCCACCGATGGAAATGCCACCGATGAAGAACGTGATGCCGAGGTTGATCAGCAGCAGTGAGCCGATCTGAGTGCTGAACGGGTTGACGCCGTGCTGCCAGATGCCGACGGCGAATGCGCCGAGCAGCCCGAAGACCGCGCCGGATGCCCCCGCGGTGAGCCCGCCTTGGTCGACGAGCAAGACCCCGGCTGATCCACCGAGCAGTGACGCGGTGTACAGCGCGAGGAATTTGCCGCGCCCGAGGGTCGGTTCCATCTGATTCCCGAGCACGTACAGGAAGTACATGTTGAACGCCAGGTGGATCACTCCGTAGTGCAAGAACCCGGAGGTGACGAGTCGGTACCAGCCGCCGCCTTCGTCGATGCGAACTGGGCCCCGGTTGGTTTCGATGATGCCAGTGCTGAAGTTGTTGAAGAGGGCGAAGTCGACGTGGCCCTGGGTGCTCGAGCCCGCGAGCATCCCTCCGATGTCATGGAGCAAGCCGAGCACGATGAAGACAGCAACGTTGATGGCGATGAGCGTGTAGGCGACGAACGCCGGTTGCGACGCCTGCCAATACTTGGCTCGGGTCTTGACGTCGGGCCGGGCCGCCTTGGCGCAGTCCGCGCAGTGGCTCCCGACGGTGGCCTGGCTCAGGCAGTCTGCGCAGGCCGGCTTGCCGCAACGTGTGCAACGACGTCCCGCGACCCGATTGGCGTGGCGGTAGCAGGCGGTGGTTCCTTCGTCGCTGAGGCGCTGCCGGATCCTGCGGTCTGGCGGGGGGAGCGGAGCGGAACCTGGCGACGCGGCCGGCGGGCCTGTTGGCGACGATGGAGGTTCGGGAAGCGGCACGGGGTCAACGATATCGAGCGATTGATGACGGCATTCGAAACACGGTTTCGACACCGGACGTCCGGAATCGGTTGACCGCGCCCGAGTGTTACCAGTCGATGCCGTGAGCGAGTGGCAAGTCGGCGGCCGAGGTGGGGAGCGCGAGAAAGTTGCCCTGCGCCACGTCGCAACCGGCAGCGCGAACTCGCTCCCACTGCTGTGGGGCGCTCACCCGCTCGGCAACGACCTGCATATCGAGTGCATGGGCCAGCAGGACGATGGCGCGGACCATCCGCTGATCGGCATGTGACGCGCCGCTCGGGAGCGAGAGAGGCCCGTCGAGTTTGAGAACGTCGGCGCCGACGTCGGTCAGGACGGCGAGTGCCTGTTCGCCAGTTCCGAAGTTGTCGACAGCAACTTTGACGCCGAGTCGGCGCAGCGCATGGATCGATCGAACCACGCGAGGCTCGGCACTGAGCAGCGGTGATTCGCGCGCCTCGAGGACCAACTGGCCGGCGTGGATCCCATGGCGCTGGAGCACCTCGTCGACGTCGGTGACGAACGTCGGTGACGCGAGCTGAATTCGTGACACATTGACGTAGAT
>CALICC010000415.1 GCA_938049325.1 uncultured Ilumatobacter sp.
GCCGATGGCACGCGCTGCGCATTCATCGAAGGGATCGACAACGACGAGGACCTCGCGAACGAACTGTTCGCGCACGGTGGCAACGAGTCGCGACGCCTGTTGGAGTTCGCCGTCGATCGTCGTGCTTTGAGCGGCGACACCGATTGTCTCGTCGCGTCGCTGAACGCGGAGTCGGGGCAGGTGATCTCGCACATGATCCTCGACCTCGGCTCAGACGTGGTGCTCGACGCCATCGACAGCGCCGTTGCCGCCTGCTGAATCAGCGCAACGTGACGGGCATCGAGGCTTCGGCGCGGACCTTCGCATAGAAGTCGTTGCCTTTGTCGTCGACGACCACGAACGCCGGGAAGTTCTCGACTTCGATCTTCCAAATGGCTTCCATGCCGAGCTCCGGGTACTCGAGCACGTCGACCTTCGTGATGTTGTCGAGCGCGAGACGCGCCGCGGGCCCGCCGATGGAGCCCAAGTAGAAGCCGCCGTTGTCGTTGCACGAGTCGGTGACCTGCTTCGAGCGGTTGCCTTTCGCAAGCATCACCATCGACCCGCCCGCTGCTTGGAACTCGGGGACGTAGGAGTCCATGCGTCCCGCCGTGGTCGGTCCGAACGACCCGGATGCGTAGCCCTCCGGCGTCTTGGCCGGCCCCGCGTAGTAGACCGCGTGGTCCTTCCAGTACTGCGGCATCTCCTCGCCGGCGTCGAGGCGCTCTTTGATCTTGGCGTGCGCGATGTCGCGGGCGACGATCATCGGCCCGCTCAACATCACCTGCGTGGTGACCGGAAGTTCGGCGAGCACGGCGCGGATGTCGTTCATCGGTTGATTGAGGTCGATGTGTACCGGCTCGGCGTCGAGGAGGTCCGCCGAGTCCACGGCAGGGAGGAAACGCGCCGGATCGGTTTCGAGTTGCTCGAGGAAGAGTCCTTCGCTCGTGATCTTGCCCATTGCCTGGCGATCGGCAGAGCATGACACGGCCATACCGACGGGGCAGGAGGCACCGTGGCGGGGGAGGCGGATGATGCGGACGTCGTGGCAGAAGTACTTGCCGCCGAACTGCGCGCCCACGCCGGTGTTCTGGGCGAGTTCGAGCACCTTGGCTTCGAGGTCGAGGTCGCGAAACGCGTGGCCGGACGGCGAGCCGGCGGTCGGCAACGCATCGAGATAGTGCGCGCTGGCGAGCTTCGCGGTTTCGACGGCGATCTCGGCTGACGTGCCACCGATGACGATGGCGAGGTGGTACGGCGGGCAGGCCGAGGTTCCGATTGCCTGGATCTTGTCGAAGATCCACGGCAGCAGTGTGGCTTCGTTGAGCAGTGCCTTGGTTTCCTGGAACAGGAAGCTCTTGTTTGCCGAGCCGCCGCCTTTGGCCATGAAGAGGAACTTGTAGGCGTCGCCGTCGATCGCGTTGATCTTGATCTCAGCGGGCAGGTTCGTGCCCGTGTTCTTCTCGGTGTACATGTCGAGCGGCGCCATCTGGCTGTAGCGCAAGTTCGAGGTGAGGTAGGTGTCGGCGATGCCGAACGCGATTTGTTCCTCGTCGCCCCCACCAGTGAAGACGTACTGCCCCTTCTTTCCCTTGACGATCGCTGTGCCCGTGTCTTGGCACATCGGCAGCACGCCGCCGGCGGCGATCGATGCGTTCTTGAGCAGGTCGAGTGCGACGAAGCGATCGTTGTCGGAGGCTTCAGGGTCATCGAGGATGTTGCGGAGCTGCCGAAGGTGGCTGGAGCGCAGGTAGTGCGCGATGTCGTGCATCGCGGCGGCGGTCAGTGTTCGAATCGCCTCGGGCTCGACCTTCAAGAAGGTGCCTTCGGGTGTGTCGAAAGTGGAAACGCCTTCGGTGGAAACGAGGCGGTACTCGGTCGTGTCGTCACCCAGCGGGAACATCTCGGTGTAGTCGAAGTCGGCTGGTGTGTCGTGGGCGTCGGCCATGCGTCGAGCATATGCGTGCGGGGCGCGCAGGGCCCCGTCCGTCCGAGAGCGGTACCCTGCGCTCAATGGTGTCGAGTGCGGAGTCGGCGGAGCGGCCGTCATGGCGCGGGTGGCTGCATACCGCCGCGTTCGCAGTTGCGGTTCCGGCAGGGATCGCGCTCGTTGCCGCGTCTGATCAGGCTGCTGCGCGAGCGTCGGCTGCGCTGTACGCGTTGTCGCTGGCAGCAATGCTCGGTCTGTCGGCGGCGTATCACCGTTTGGCGAAGTCGGAGACCGCCCGACGCCGGATGCAGCGACTCGATCATGCGGGCATCTTCTTGCTGATCGCAGGAACGTACGTGCCCATCACCATGGTGGCGTTCCCGCAGAAGTGGGGAATCCCGGTGATGGCGGTGATCGGCGTGGCGGCAGTGGTCGGCATCGTGCTCAAACTTGTCGCGTTCGAACGGGCCGGCCTGCTCGGCTACCTGCTGTATCCGCTGATGGGATGGACCGCGGTCGTGACGATCCCCGTGCTCCTCGACCGGTTGACGCCGGTCCAGCTGACGTTTCTCGTGGCGGGTGGCCTCGTGTACACCCTCGGGATCCCGGTTCTGGTGACTCGCCGGCCCGATCCGTGGCCCACGACCTTCGGTTATCACGAGATCTGGCACACGTTCGTCGTGGTCGCCGCGGCGTTGCACTTCGTCACCGTGACGTCGATCGTCGCCTGACAACGCCGTTGTTCACCGCGCGCCCGACAGCGACGTAACATCGTCCGCCATGACATCGCCGAATGGTGCACCTCGGACGCTTCGCTCGATCAGCCTGCTGGTGCTGTTCAGTCTGGTCGCTACGGCCTGTCAGCTCGTCGAGGGGAACCAGTACCGGCAAACGGCCGATGACTACTTCGTGAGTGCGTCCGTCACGTCAGAGCTCGCGCTCCTGGTCTCTCAGGCTTGCGATGACGACACCGATTGCCTGGGCGGCTTCTTCGACACGATCTTCGCGCCGCGCGCGTCGCCCGACATCGACACAGGCGGCGAGCAACTCGTGGATCTGATCTCGGCCCAATCTGCCGGCGGCGGCCTCAACGATCAGTTCGGCGCACTGAGCCCCGGCGACTGCCTCCGAGTTCCGAAGAACGGCGACCCGATCTCCGTCGAACCGGCTGGGTCGGACGATTGCGACGCCGGCGAGAGTCTCGCCGGCGAGAACATCGTGTGCGATTTCTCGACCATCCCCACCGGTGACAACGGTGTCGGATGGGAACTGGTGGCCGGCGCGGCGAGTCACGTCGTGTCGCGGTCGACCGGCGGATCGTTCGAGGTCATTCACACGACGTCGGAAGGTGTGCAGTTCCTCGACGAGAATCCTCCCGTCGCGGCCACGTATCGCGTCCAGGCATTCGCCGCTTCTGGTGCTCTCGTCGGCACGGGCCAATGCATCGATGAGGCCTTCGATGTCGGCGTCGACCCCGACTTCTACTCGCCGCCGACCCTGCCAGATGGCGAGGTGGGTGGGACCGGAAGCAACGGACTGCCGACGCCGATCCCGGCGACGCCACCCCCTCCAGCGTCGGCGCTTCCCGAGACCGCGGGTCACGTGTGCACAGCCGGGTTCTTGCGACAGGACCTGCCTGCCGGAGGTGGCACGACCAAATACGCACGCATCACTGTGCCTCGCGGCACGACGCTGGTGATGGATGTTGGCAACTACAAGACCGAAACCTTCAGCGGCAACTGGGCGGCGGAAGTCAACCTGTACGATCGCAACGACGACGGAACGCTCGGTGTGCGGCGCGACCGCTACGGGTTCTCGACGCCGTACTACTGGAACCAGACGTCGTACCCAAACAACAACATCTCCGTGTTCACGAACAGCGGGAACACCCGCGAGTTCCTGATCCAGACCAACGTCTTGGTGAGCGTGTCGGTCAGCGCGAGCGAGGGCGCGTACTTCACGGCGGAGAACTTCCGCTTCGTCGATGCCGACGGCGAGGTCGTCGGCAAGCCGTGCGAACTCCCGCAGGCTGCCAGCTGCAAAGCTGACGGCGGCAACGTCTTCTTCCTCGAACCGACCGTCATCGACGGTGAGACGTATCAGGGTTGCTACTTCCACGACAGTTGTGTGTCCGACCTGCCGTCGATCGTGGGCGCTGTGTCGGAGTGGGCGTGTGAGAACGACGACTGGCTGAAGGCAGCATTGGTCGTTGCCGGCGCGACAGCATTCGTGCTCGGCGTGATCGTGATCGGACCGGGCATCGCGGTTGCCGGTGGATTGAATGCGCTGGCAGCTGCGCCGGTCGGGTTCCTCGGAACAGGCGCGGCGGCAACCATCAGCATCACGTTCGCAGGCGGGTCCTCAACGATCTGGACCATCGCCGGCGGTGCCGGAATCATCGGGGGAGCGGCCGCAGTGGCGTACGGATTGCTCGCTGACGAGAATCCTGTCGAGTACACGTTCGATGCCGGGACGGGCACGATCACCACGACTGCGCCGTCGGTCACCGATGTGCTCGCGGACCGATCGGCAACGGTGTCGCAGATCAACAACAACCCAGACCTGCCTCAAGCCCAGCGCGATGGTTTGATCCGCGCGATCAAGTACGCCGTGGCCACCTGTCTCGCGAGCATGACGGTCGGTGTTGCGCAGCGGATTGCCTCGGTGGTTTGGCCTGGTCAAGACGTCACAGACGGAACCGGTTTCGTCCGAGTGGTCGAAGGCGTCACGCAGCACGTCTGTGAGTTCGTGCCGATCATCGTCTCAGGCGGATTGTCGAAGACGACGCTGCGCCCGATCGCTCAGGCGACTGCGCACATCAGCGAGGTGCTGTACAACACGGCACCGGTCGCGACCGAGCAGCACACCGGGCTCCAGCCCGACCTGCCGCGCACCGAGTGGTTCTTCCTCGATCGGCGAGTTGGCGGGCGCACCGAGTGGTACACCGCCAATGCCTACGGCTGCAGCGTGCAGAACGTCGGCAACGACTGCGACGAGTGGCCGTGGGCGGCGACGAATCAGTACGGACCGGCCGCCGGCGACAAGGCCCAGGCGCATCTGCGGATCATCTCGTCGAGCCACAACAGAGTCAGTGGTCGAGAGCTCCAGACGTTCTACGGGAGCGGGATTGGTTGTGGCGTCGGCGATGGCGAGCTGTTCATGGCGGTCCCGGTCCCGGCTGAACTGATGCTGGCGAACGCCGGCCCATTGTCGGGGTTGCCGATTCCGACCCAGTTCGTGTGCCCGGCGCTCTGAGTTCCGCGTTTCCCCACTGGTCTGCGTTTCCCCGTCAGGAAGGCCGGATCGGGTCCGTCTACTTGACGAGGAAGTTGATGTCGTCGGGAATCTCGAAGGCGTCGGGTGTGATCATCGGGGAACCGTCGAAGATGGCATCGAGGAACGTGATCGCAAACGTGTTGGTGAGTTCTTGAGCTCTGTCGATCGCCATGTCGCCGACGCTGCATCCTTCGGTCGCTGAGGCTTCGATGGCGTCGATCACGGCCTGGCTCACCTCGGGCAGCGACGGGAAGAAATCGAGGTAGGCGCACAGGTCAGTGAACGTGTTGTGCTGGGCGTCGACGAGCTCGACACGGAAGTGCGGGGAACTCGCGGTGAGATCCCACGCCCGCGTCACGTTCGGGTCGATCGGGGTCGTCTGGTCGTTCGTGCCGACGATGACCAGCGCCGGGATGTCGATCGCGGCCAGCCGCTCGTCGCTGAGCAGTTGGTTCGCCGGATCGTTGCCGCCCACTGCTGGAGCAAGCGGGATGATCGCGTCGATGCGCGGGTCGGCGTCGATCGCTCCGAGGTCGTTGTCGAACCCGGATGCCGCTGCGTAGGTCGTGAACCCGCCGAACGAGTGGCCGGTGATGGCGATCTGATCGGGGTTGATCGACGCCACGAACGCGGTGGTTTCTGCGCTCTCGGGGTTGAGCATCTCGTCGATGACGACACGCACGTCCTGCGGACGGTTCAGTGCGATCAGGTTCGTCGGGTCGCTTGATTCGGTCACGCGCTCGACGGCGGTGTTGCCGGTGTGGTCGGGCGCGACGACCACGTAGCCGTTGCTTGCGATCGTCTCGGTGTAGTTCGAGTGGATGTAGCGCTGGCCGCCAGAGCCGTGGGAGTACACGACCATCGGGAAGGGACCGTCGGTCGAGATCGTCGCGGGGTCGGCCGTGATCGCGACGGGTGACTCGTAGTAGTCGCCGGTGACGAACGTGTACCGGTGAGGTTCGCCAATTGCATCTGCAGGGAGCGGGAACCAGACATCGACAGTCAACGGACGATTCCGTTCCACATCGGTGATCGTGATCGTCGTGACGCCGACTTCGTATTCACCGAGCCCCACCAGCGGAAGTTCGTCCAGCGCGGGCTCCGTCACCGGGGGTTCCGTGACCGGCGGGTCGGTGGCTGGTGGGTCAGTGGGTGGCGGTTCAGTCGCTGCGGGTTCCGTCGCCGGGGGGTCGGTTGCTGGCGGTTCCGTTGCTGGGGGTTCGGACGCCGCAGGCTCGGAGTCGGGTGTCGAAGCCGGAGCCGACTCCTCGGACGGCGTCTCGGAGCTTGATGTCTCTCCGTCGCTCCCACCGCACGAGGCGGCGATGAGTGCGGCGGACAGGAGAGTGACGACGGATCGGCGCATGTCTGCAGCCTGCCAGATTCACCACCGCTCCCGCGAGTCTGTTCAGCGGTCCTTCATGCGCTTGGGGTCGGCCGTGGCCGGATCGTCAGGCCATCGATGCTTCGGATAGCGGCCCGCCATTTCCTTCTTCACGTCGAACCAGGTGCC
Source organism: uncultured Ilumatobacter sp. (assembly GCA_938049325.1). Lineage (GTDB taxonomy): Bacteria > Actinomycetota > Acidimicrobiia > Acidimicrobiales > Ilumatobacteraceae > Ilumatobacter_A. Next base: position 6,699 of record CALICC010000415.1, read on the forward strand.
GGCCCAGAATCCAGGGAGGTCGGCGGTGACCTGGATGGGCCGGTCTGCGGGTGACAACAGCTCGAGGCGAATGGGCGACGAGCCTGCCATCGGGTGCTCGTTGACGCCGAACAGGTCCTGGACGCGGACCGCTGCGGTCGGCAACTCACCCGAATAGTCGACCGCGACCGACCGGCCGCTCGGCAGTTCGAGTGCCGGAGGCGCCGTCACGTCGAGGTCGGCACCAACCTCCCAAGGAAGCTGCGAGCGGAGCACAGTGGCGACGTCGAGGCGATCGAGGTCGCGTCGACCTGTGGCTCCGGGTAGGTAGGGGGCCAGCCAGGTGTCGGTGGTATCGACGAGGTGCTCGATCGACCAGTCGGGCCACGGCTCGCCGACCGTGCGGTGGAGGAAGTCGACCCGAGCGCGCAGGCTGGTCGCAGCGGCCGACCATCCGAGCACGGCCAGCCGGGTCTCGCGGACCCGGCGCATCAAGGCTGACGTGGTGTCGTCGCCGGGGGTGGGACGCCGATGTTGAGCGCCGAGTCGAATCGCCCCGAGTCGTCGCTCGACGATCTCGACGAGGTCATCGCGGTCGTCGTTCCATTCGAGCGTGACCTGCTCTTTCATGTCGTCACCGCCGGCCACGATCACGTACGACATGTCGACCGCGGCCGCCATGCGGATGCGCGCTCGGTCCTTGCGTCCGTCGAGATCCGCAGCGACGACGAACAACTCCTCGGCCAACGGATCGGAGTCGGGAATCCAGGCCCCGCTCCCGGATCGCAGCGTGAACTGACCTGGGCGTCGCCGGCCGGCCAGGCGGTCGGGAAAGCCGAGCAGCAACACCTCACCGGTGCGGTCGTGGTCAACGCTCTGGCGGTCGAATTCGATGCCCAGACGACGCGCCAGCTCGCGAGCGCGGTCGCGCACCCGATGTACGGCACCGCGGTCGGCCAGGTCGTGTCCGGCCGAGCCGGAAACGACGGCGACGCGCAGCGCCAGGTCGACCGGAAGCTCGTCAGGTCGCCCACGAAACAGGTCGCGCTCGTCGACGATCGTTGCGACGATGCACGCCAGCGCCGATCGCTCGATCGCGACCATACGGGCGAGGCGAGGATGCACAGGAAGCGCCAACATCGAATGCCCGAGTTCGGTGAGTGCGCCTGACGCATCGATCGCCATGAGGTCGGTGAGAAGTTCGCGCGCCTGTGCAAGCGCTGCGGTTGGGGGCGCGTCGATGAACACCAGATCGCCGGTCGGTTGATCCGGATCGTTGCGAACGCCCCATGCCGCGAGTTCGAGCGCAAACCCGGCGAGGTCGGCTTGGAGGATCTCGGGATTGCGGTGCTTGGGTCGCGAGCCGTGCTCGATCTTGCTCCAGAGTCGGTAGGCGGCACCCGGTTCGGTTCGACCGGCGCGTCCCGCACGCTGCTCAGCCGATGCGCGGCTGGTCGACACAGTGGTGAGCCGGGTCATGCCGCTGCGCGCATCGAATCGAGGTTCGCGGGCCAAGCCGGCGTCGACGACGATCTTCACGCCGTCGACGGTCAGCGAGGTTTCAGCGATGTCCGTACTGAGTACGACCCGACGGCGGCCGGCCGGAGAAGGTTGCAGCGCGGCATCCTGCTCGTCTTGGCTCAGGGCGCCCGCCAGCGGGTACACGTCGATCTGTGCGCCCAACACCTGGCGAAGCTGTTGTTCGCAACGCCGGATCTCGCCGATGCCCGGCAGGAACACGAGCACGTCGCCGTCGTGCTCGCCGAGGGCTTCGAGCACGGTGGTGACCACGGCAGGCTCGATTCGCTCGCGGCCCGGACCACTGCGTTGCGGGCCGCGTCGCCCCGACCGCCCGGGCTTGTTCGGCGCCGGAGGCTTCCAGTGCATCTCGATGTCGAAGGTGCGACCGTCGCTCGTCACGATCGGAGCGTCGAGCACTCGCGAAAGCCCCTCGGTGTCCGGCGTTGCCGACATCGCGAGCACGCGCAGGTCGGGCCGGATCGACTGCACCACGTCGAGGGTGAGCGCGAGTCCGATGTCGGTCGGCAGATTGCGCTCGTGCACCTCGTCGAAGATCACCGCACCGACACCGGGAAGCTCGGGATCACGCTGGAGACGGCGAGTGAGGATTCCCTCGGTGACGACTTCGATCCGAGTGTCCGGACCAATCCTTCGTTCGTCACGCGTCTGATAGCCGACGAGATCTCCGACGGTCGTGTTGGTCAGCGCCGCCATGCGTCGTGCGGCGGCTCGCGTGGCCAAACGTCGAGGCTCGAGCATCACGATGCGGCGCCCGTCGAGCCAGTCGGCATCGAGCAGCGCGATCGGGATCACCGTGGTCTTGCCCGCTCCGGGCGGCGCGACCAAGATGCATCGGCTGCGCTCGGCCAACGCCGACCGGACCGCCGGGATTGCTTCGATGACCGGAAGGTCGGGGAGCGAGCGTTCCGAGTTGGTCATCGTGCGAGGCCGTCGATCAGGAGACCGAGTCGGCGTGTGGGGTCAGTCGAATGCGGGCGAACCGCGGAACGGCACCGGATCTCCGGCCACGGGCAGTTCGATCGATGACCACTTCGTGATCTTCGCGATCGAGTCCGCGACCTGCTCCCACTCTTTGGGATTCCATCCTTCGGCCACTGCGTCGACGACACCGTCGACGCGAGTGAGCGCGAACGCCGGGAGTGATGTGAGGCCCATTGCTTTCACGACCTCACGGTTCGGATCGCAGAACACGAGGAACTGCTCAGCGAGCGGTCCGAGGAACGTCGCGGCGTCGGCCGCGCCCGATGTGACGACGAGGTTGATGCGCACGTCGCAGTCGCGAAACTCGGTGAGCACACGTGTTGCGGTGCGCAGGATCCACGAACTCTCGTTGGTGTAGGGGTCGAGCACGACCGACGCGAGGTGGAAGGTGGTGAGCCACTCCATGACCGGTCGTCCGGTCCCGAGAGCGCCGTCTTGCAACGGGGTCAGCATGAGGTCGGCGGGGAGCTTCGTTTCAGTGTCGGCCACGATTGTGAGCGTAGCTGTTCGAGGTGTCTGCGGCTCGGAGCGGTACGTGGCATCCGACGCATGTACGTTCGCGGTGTGCATCCAATCGAACATCTCCGCTATGTCGCACGAGCTCACGGTGTCGACCCCGCTGCGCTCGTCGAGGAGACCGCACACGCCCTCGGCTCGATGCACTTCGACCCGGCCGGCCTCGTCGTCGCCTGCCGGCGCATCGTCGAGCGGCATCCGTTCACCGGCCCGTTGTGGTGGCTGTGCGCATCGGTGTCGACCAGCTCCGAACCGTTCGAGGCAGTGTGGGAGTTGGCGCAGGTGATCAGGAGCGATCGCACCGGTGCCGAACTCGCCGCTGCACTGCCCGACGACTGCGACGTGGTGACGATCGGCGATCCCGCAACGATCGGTCACGGGCTGGTGCGTCGCGGCGATGTGCGTGTGCTGGCGCTCGACATCGATCACTCGGCAACATCGTTCGTCCGGCGGCTCGAACGCGCCGATGTCGACTACGAGCCCGTCGACGCCGGAGCAGCCGGCGCCGCAACGCGCTCGGCGGCGGTGGTGTTGGTCGAAGCACTCGCCATGGACGCCGACAACATCGTGGTGCCCTCGGGGTCGTCGACGATCGCCGCTGCTGCCGCTGCGTGGGAAACTCCCGTGTGGCTTGTGGCGGGAGTCGGTCGGCGGCTGCCTCCCGAGTTCATCGCGGCGATGCTCGAGAAGCGCTCGGCGCTCGCGGCAGATCTCGACGATTGGTCGATTGACGTCGAAGTCATCCCGTCACGGCTCGTCACACACGTCGTCGGCCCACACGGGATCATGCCGATGGGTCCGCCCGCAGCTCGAGCCGAGTGCCCGTTTGCGGCAGAACTGCTCCGCAACGTCGCCATGTGAGGTGACAGGCGCGCTCACTGCTTGGCACCGTCGCCCCCACGCTGGAGTCGATCGAACTAGGTTGACCCGCATGACACCATCGCCCGCAATCGCGAACGGCGGTGCGTCTCGATATTCGGTGCCCGCGTGTGTCGTCTTCCTGACTCTGTCGCTCGTCCTCGCGATCGGTGCGCCCGCCTCCGCTCACACCGCGCCGGACGTGATTCGTCCCGGTGCGCCGGCCAATGTCGAGGCGGCTTCCAGCCGGGTCAGCAACAACATCATCGTCACGTGGGACCGAGCGACCGACAACGTCGGGATCGCCGAATACCGAATACTGCGAAACGGTCTCGAGATCGCCGAAGTTGACGGTGCGCAGCGTCGCGTCACGCTGACCGACCTGCCGCACGGAACGAGCTTTCTTCAGCTGCAGGCGATCGACGCCGCGAGCAATGCGTCGGTCAGGACACGCCCGACCGCGATCGTTGTCGATCGTGTTGCGCCGAGCGCTCCGAGCAACCTCGAGGTAGAGGTCACCGGCGGCTTCGAGTGCTGCTCCCCGCCGTTGAGCTACGCCACCGGCTGGGTCGGTTTCGATGCGCCGCAGGATGCGGGCGGAATGCTCTACACGTACCTCTACATCGACGGTCAGCGGTCGGGCCCGGACTTCATCGCATGTGTGAACCCGCCCGGAACTCGTTGCGAGGTGCCGTTCGAGACCGAAGCAGGAGTCCATTCGTTCCAGCTCGAGTTCATCGACATGAGCGGCAACGTCTCGGCTCGCTCCCAGCCGGTCATCGCGGACGTCCGTTTCGACTCGTCGGCGCCGGCCGCTGCGATCGACCCGACCGTGCGCTTCGACAACGGCGACATCGTGTTCGACTGGAGTCCAGCGACCGATCCCAACGTGGCGCGCTTCGAGATCATCGAGAACTTCCGACCGACAACAGCCGACGGGTTCAGTCAGAACTTCGTCGTGCCGATCGCCACCGTCGACGCCACGGACACGTCGGTGCGTGTCGCGGCGCGTCACAATGGTTCGCACGAGTTCGAGCTCGTCGCAGTGAGTACGATCGGCAACCGCAGTCCGGTGGTCAATCTTTCGCTCGATGTGCCGTTTGACGCGTCGCGGTCGTTCGCTCCGGCGATCGTCCTCGAGGCGGAGTTCTTTGGACCGCAGCTCGCCCTTGAGTTCGTCCCCGCGACCCTCGATGGCATCGCGGCCGACCAACACATCATCTTCGCCGACGGCGAGCAGGTCGACACGACGACGGAGTTCGTTGGGGCCATTGTCAACGGGCTCGTGCCCGCCTCCTACGAGATCTCCATGACCGGGGTCAACGACGACGGAGCCGAGTCGCCGACGAGTGGATCGGTGACCGCGAGTACCCAGAACACAGCAGCGCCCGTGGCGCCGATGGCGCCGATCGCCGCGGTCGACGGTCCGTCCGTGTCGATTCGCTGGACCACGATCCAGTTGAACGACGGAGGCAACCTGTATCGCCTCATCGGAGACGACATCGGACAGTCGTCCGAACCCGTGGCGCCTGACGTGCGTGCCCGTGACGGGGATACTCAGCCGTTCTCCGAAGCGCCGTACTTCGGCCTCGAGCCGTACGGCAACCAACTCAACTTCGACAACCTGGCGCCGGGTACGTACTCGGTGCAGCTGATCTCCGTCGACCGTGTCGGGCGTGAGAGCGCTGCGTCCACGCCGATTGTCTTCACCGTCAGAGGCTCGACAGTCGTGTAACCGCCGGCGTGCTGGGGTCCCCAATGAAGCGATGGCGAGGTCACAGGCCGCGGTGGCGCGGTTCGTGGCCGAGGATCTCAGCGATCAGCGACTCTGCCTCGGACTTGCGGTCTTCGGTGACGAAGATCCGCGACATCGGCTCGCGGGTGTACATCGTGAGATTGATGCTGAAGTCCTCGACCACCACGGCCGGGATTCCCTCTGCGATGAGCGCGTCGGTGACCAGCGGACCTTGCCACGTGGGGAGCCAGGCGGCTTCCACGGTTCGCTCGGGGTCGGGCGGCGGCGGCTCGTCGCGGCCGAGCAGCCAGTCCCACGCATCGCGGAGTGCGCGTGGGGGGTTCATCGGGCCGCACGTCGTTCGTCGATGAGGTCGGTCTAGTGCAAAACGGCCCTTGTGTCGACTGAGGCGCACAAATACTGTGCGCTACGACGACGACTCGGCTCCTCCTCGTCAGCAAGGGTGCCGGGTGTGGCATCGTGGGAGCGTCGCCCGTGGGCGACGGCGTGTCACAGCGCCGTGACATGCTCGACACATTCGGACACCACACTGCGAATTCGCCCGACCAATCGAACCATCGAGACTCGAGGGAAACATGACCAACATCAAGGCAGCGCTCTTCCAGACCGACTGGACCGGCGACAAGGAATCGATGATCGTCAAGCACGAGGAGGCAGCTCGCGAGGCAGCTGCTCAGGGTGCGCAGGTGATGTGCTTCCAAGAGCTCTTCTATGGTCCGTACTTCTGCCAGGTGCAAGACGCCCAGTACTACGAGTACACCGAATACATTCCCGACGGTCCCACCACACAGCGGTTCATGAAACTCGCGGCCGAGTTGAACATGGTGCTCGTGCTGCCGATGTATGAGATCGAGCAACCGGGGGTCTACTACAACACCGCGGCGGTCGTCGATGCTGATGGCACCTACCTGGGCAAGTATCGCAAGCAGCACATCCCGCAGGTGCAGGGCTTCTGGGAGAAGTTCTATTTCAAACCCGGCGATGGCGGCTATCCAGTCTTCGACACCGCAGTGGGCAAGGTCGGTGTGTACATCTGCTACGACCGGCACTTCCCGGAAGGCTGGCGTGCGCTCGGTCTGAACGGTGCCGAGATCGTGTTCAACCCATCGGCAACTCACCGTGGCTTGTCGGAGTACCTGTGGAGCATCGAGCAGCCGGCTGCGGCGTGCGCCAACATCTACTACGTCGGCGCGATCAACCGAGTCGGCATCGAAGAGCTCGGCGAGAACGACTTCTACGGACAGAGCTACTTCGTCAACCCGCGGGGGCAGTACGTCGGCGAAAAGGGGCATGCCCACGACCCGGAACTCATCGTGCGTGATCTCGACATGGATGTGTTCCGCGAGGTTCGCGACGGCTGGCAGTTCTATCGAGACCGTCGGCCCGAGGCGTACGGCGACCTGGTCGAGAACTGACCTGGCCAAGAACTGAGGAGGACAGACCATGGCAACCACACTCATCTCCGGCGGCACCGTCGTTTCGGCAATCGGCCGTCGTGAGGCCGACGTGCTGATCGACGGCGAGTCGATCGCAGCGATCCTCGCACCGGGCAACGCGTCTGCCTACGGCATCACGCCCGACACGGTGATCGACGCGACGGGCAAGTACGTCGTGCCCGGCGGCGTCGATGCCCACGTGCACATGTCGCTGCCCTTCGGCGGCACGATTTCGGCGGACGATTTCGACACCGGCTCGCGGGCTGCTGCGTGGGGAGGGGTCACCACGATCGTCGACTTCGCATCGCAGACGGTCGGACTCGACGTCCGCGAGACGCTGGCGGCCCGCCACGCCGAAGCTGCGGGCGAATGCCACATCGACTACGCGTTCCACCAGATCATCGGTGACGTCAACGAAACGTCGCTCGAGGCGATGACTCACCTCGTCGAGAACGAGGGTGTCACCAGCTTCAAGATGTTCATGGCGTACCCGGGCGTCTTCTACTCCGACGACGGCCAGATCCTCCGTGCGATGCAGAACGCATCGGAGTCGGGCGCGTTGATGATGATGCACGCCGAGAACGGCATCGCGATCGATGTGCTGGTCGCTCAAGCGCTCGCCGCCGGTAACACCGACCCGAAGTATCACTCCTACACCCGACCCGAGGAGCTCGAGTCCGAAGCAACGCACCGAGCGATCAAGCTCGCTCGAGTCGCCGGCAACGTGCCGCTCTACATCGTGCACATGTCGGCATCCGAAGCGCTTGAAGAGGTGTCGCGAGCACAACACATGGGGCTCAACGTGTTCGCCGAGACCTGCCCGCAGTACCTGTACCTGTCGATCGAAGACCATCTCGCGCAGCCCGGTTTCGAAGGTGCGAAGTGGGTGTGCTCCACGCCCCTGCGGTCGAAGCACGAGCACCATCAGAAGGACCTGTGGAAGGGCTTGCGGATGAACGAGCTGGCCGTCGTGTCGACCGATCACTGCCCGTTCTGCATGAAGGACCAAAAGGAACTCGGCCTCGGTGACTTCTCG
>CALICC010000416.1 GCA_938049325.1 uncultured Ilumatobacter sp.
CGCCGAGATCGGGCGATTCGGCCGCTCAGGAGCCTTGTTTGTGGGAGCGGAGGACGAGCGTGGTGGGTGTGGGCTGGGTCGGGGTGACGCCCAGCTCCTTCACCTGGTCGACGCGGAAGTTCGAGCGGCCCAGTGCGGTGAACCAGTCGCCGACCGTGCGTCCCGCCGTGCCGTAGGGAGCGGCGTTCGTGACGGCGTTGTACGGGTGCGGGAGCGAGATCACGAAGGGCATCGACGGCTTGAGGATGCGGTGGACTTGGCGCAGCAGGCGGCCGAGGTCCTCGACGTCGAGCATCGTGTGCGCCGCGAGGACGACGTCACAGGTTGCTGACGTGATGTCGCCGAGGTCGGCCATGTCGGCTTCGAGGCATTGGACGGTGACTTCGGCCGCGTCGGCTCGTTTTCGCATCTCGGCGATGCGCTCCGGGTCTGGGTCGACGGCGATCGCCTTGGCGCCGGCCTTGGCGAACTCGATCGAGTTGTACCAGTCCGACACGCCGAGTTCGACGGCGCGCTTCGAGCCGTCGACGTCGCCGCACAGGCGGAGCTCGGCTTCGCCGGGGACTGCGGATCCGTAGGTGATGTTGGCTGTCACGTCACCAGTCTGCCTGGTGGAAGCTGCGAGCGCGGGGACGTGCGCCCACTGCAGCCGCAGTACGATGCGGCGGCATGAGTTTCTCCGTGGGCGCCCTTCGCGGCACGGACGGCGCGCGCGGCATCGTCGATCACCGTTTGGCGCGACGCATGTTGATCAGCGAGGTGCGTAAAGGGCGCATCCCGCTCGACACCGTGTGTGATGCGCATCCGGAGCTGGTGCGCGCGGCGCGCAACGTCGGAACCGAGACCTCGCAGGTCTGTCCGATCTGTGAGGAGGTCAATCTTCGGCTGATCACGTACGTGTTCGGCCACGGGATCGGACCGCAGGGTCGGTGCGTGTCGACGGCCAAGGAGATGGAGTCGCTGAATCGGGCCGAGGCCGACCTCAATGCCTACGTGGTGGAGGCGTGCACCGAGTGTCGGTGGCACCACTTGTTGCGCGTGCTGCCGGTGGGTGGCCGCAAGAAGCGCTCCGGTACATGACCCTGCGTCCTTCCCGTTCCAGTCCTTTCCGTTCCGGCACCGAAGGACCCAGCGGTCTGCGTCCTTTTGGTTCCGGCACCAAGGGACCCAGCGGTCGATGGGGTCGATGGGGCGTCGTTGCGGTGCTCGTGATGTCCGCGTGTTCGAGCGATGCGTCGATTGACACCACGGCGGCACCGGCCACGATCGAGGAATCGGCGGTCGACACGCAGGTCATCGACGATTTCGTGACCGTCACGGTGGAGGGCTCGGTTCCTGAAGATTCGGCTCCTGAGAATTCGATTCCGACGGTGACGCACGAGGAGGTCCGGACCCAGGAGGGCGATGGCGACGTCGAGCCCGACGGGTTCACGACCGTGACAGCTCGGGTCACCTCGGCCGATGGCGATGTGTGCGATGTGTGTCTGTGGTTGGCGGATGGTGCCGATGAGCGGTCGCGCGGGCTGATGGGAGTGAGTGACCTGGGTGATCCGGTGGGGATGGCGTTCGTGTGGGAGGCGCCCACATCGGGTCGCTTCTTCATGCTGAACACGCCGACGCCACTGTCGATTGCCTGGTTCGCGGCTGACGGGTCGCACGTCAACGAGGACGATATGGAGCCGTGCATCACCGATGATTCGTCGACGTGTGAGCGTTTCGAGTCGGGTGGTGACTACACGGTCGCGATCGAGATGTTCCAGGGTGAGCTCGGGGTCATCGGCATCGGCCCGGGTTCGTCGATCGAGCTTCTCGACGGCACCGAATCCCCCACCTGCCTCGTCGCTCGCTGACGTTTCGGCACGCTTGCGTTGCCTTCTGGGTCTAGATCGTCCCGGAAGCCGGGGTTATCCGACGCAGAACGGCTGAGTTAGCCGCCCATCAGGGTGCGGCAGTCAGGGTGCGGCAGATCGCGAGCATGCCGTCGGCGACAGCTGCCGCTTCGTCTGCGCTCCACTCTTCGTCAATGCCACGTTGGGTTCGCGCGTTGCATTCCAACGCGGTTCCGTCGGCAAGGGTTCGCGACGTCGCTGCGACGCCGAACGCGATTTCATCGGGGTTGCTGCTCGAGGGTGTCGTGCTCGTGTACCAGGCGAGGTCGGCTTCGTCGGCCTGGTCGATGACGGTGATCGAATCGTTGACGTCCATCGTGTTCTGGATGAGCATTGCGGCGTCGTTCGGCGCAGGCAGGAACAGCATTTCGATGACGGTGTCGCGTTCGCCGAATTCGGCATTCGGGTCGGAGATGTTCGGAGTGATGCCGCCGGCGTCGGTGATTTCGAAACCGGCTGGCGCCTCGATCGTGTAGGTGATCGTGGCGTCTCCGCCGATTTGGTCGATCGTTCCGGTGAGCTCAACGGGTGGGCTTGCTGGTGCGGCTGCGGGAGCATCCTCGCCGTCTTCGTCCGATCCCGAGTCGCCGCCGTCGGAATCGCCACCACAAGCGGCCATGGTGAGCGCTGCCACTATGAGGAGCGGTGCGGTGAGTGAGCGTCGTGTTCGCATCAACGCAACGTAGAACACTCAGACCCCGCGTCGAGTTGACCCTCCTGGCTGGAATGGTCCCGGCGTTGGGTGGAGTGCCAGCGAGGCTCGGTTCAGATGAGTTCGTCGGGAGCCGCGGTCCGGCAAGCTCATCTCACTGTCGCGATGGCAGGCCTGCCGCTCCCCGCCGTGGCCAACTCTGAGGTACCCCTGCGCGCATGATGACGACATGATCTTGTGGGTGAGCGGTCTTCGGGCACGCGATCAACGCGCGTCCGATAGCGTGGCGCAGTCCATATTGGCCCTGCCCCTCACGGGGCTGCTGCGTGACGGGGTCGCCCATCGCGCTGGTATCCGAAGGGAGAACACACACGTATGAAGCGTGGATACGAACTCATGGTCATCATCGACGGCGACGTCGACGACCCCAAAGCCCAAGCCTGGATGAAGTCGGTCACCGACGGCGTCAAGGCAGTTGATGGCGAGCTGCACGGCAAGATTGATTGGTGGGGCAAGCGTCAGTTCGCTTACCCGATCAACAAGAAGCCGGCCGGCTACTACCTCGTTGCCGAGATCATCGCCGCACCGGGTGCACTCGACGAGCTGGAACGCTCGTTCCGTCTCGCGGACGATGTCGTGCGCCACAAGCTCATCCGTCTTCCGGAAGCCGAGGCCGAGCGCCGCGGCATGGCGGTCGTCGCAGCCTGATCGGCTGCCGACACGTCTCAGCACAAGGGGAAATCACATGGCAATGGACAACACCGTCACACTGATCGGGAACCTCACGCGAGATCCCGAACTGCGATACACCACGGGTGGCCGTGGTGTGGCGAGTTTCGGTCTCGCCGTCAACCGGCGATGGCAGCAGAACGGCGAATGGCAAGAGGCCGTCTCGTTCTTCAACATCGTCGCGTGGGCTGACCTCGGAGAGAACGCTGCGGCGTCGCTCACCAAGGGCTCACGTTGCATGGTCACTGGTCGTCTCGAGCAGCGCTCGTATGACAACAAAGAAGGCCAGAAGGTCAACATCACCGAAGTGATCGCCGACGATCTTGGACCCAGCCTCCGCTGGGCGCAGGCTCAAGTCGAGCGCATCGCCCGCGACTCCGCACCTTCGGGTGGCGGTGGCGGTGGTGGCGGCGGCGCAGCTGCTCCGGCTCCTGACCCGGTCTACGGCGACGAAGAACCGTTCTGAGCACTCGCTCAGACTCTTCGACGCAACCGTCCATGTCGAGTGCCCGCTGGCGATCATCGCCGGCCGGCCTCCCCTCGAAATGACCAGAACTTTCCAGTAAGGAACTCAGCCTCATGGCATCCAAGAAGAACAAAGCCCGGTCAGCCCGGGATGCGAACCCTCGCAAATTCAAGAAGAAGACCAGCCTCCTCGTCATCGAGAAGGTCGAGTACGTCGACTACAAAGACGTCGATCTCCTGTCGCGTTTCATGAGCGACCGCGCCAAGATCAAGAACCGGCGCGTTGCCGGCAACGATCTGCAGCAGCAGCGTGAAATCGCGAACGCGGTGAAGATCGCTCGCGAAATGGCGCTCCTGCCGTACGCCAAGCGCGTGGCTTCCACCCGCACCGGCGGACGCCGTGGCGATCGCGACGACCGTCGCAGTGATCGTGATGGCGGCGAGAAGGAGACCAACCTCGAGGTCACCGAGTCCGACGAGGCAGTCGACACGTCCGTCGACGGCGCCGATGAGGCTGCTGTCGAAGCAACCGACGAGGCCGTTGTGACCGACGCTGCCGAAAGCACCGAGGAGGCCTGATCATGCAAGTCATTCTCCGTTCAGACGTCAGCGGCCTCGGCCTGCGCGGCGACATCGTCGATGTGGCCGACGGTCACGCTCGTAACTTCCTGTTCCCGAAGGGTCACGCTCTCAAAGCGTCGCCGGGTGCAATCGAGCAGGCCGCCAAGATGCGGTCGGCGCGTGACGCCAAGGACCACGAGTCGCGTGAGGCCGCAACTGCGGTTGCGAGCACGCTCGTGCCCAAGACGATCACGATCACGGCGAAGGCGAGCCCCGAGGGCAAGCTCTTCGGTTCGGTCAACGCTGTCGAGGTGGCTGATGCCGTGCTCGAGCAGACCGGTATCGAGATCGATCGCAAGCAGATCGAGATCGACGGCGTGAAGACCGTTGGATCCCACACCGCAACGGCGTCGCTGCACAGCGATGTGTCGTTCCCGATCACCCTCGAGGTCGTTGCGGCCGAGTGACCGCATCGATTTGACGGTCGGTCCGCCGATTGTCATCTCATCGACACGCGAAGGGCGTGTCCCGTCACAGCTGGCGGGGCGCGTCCTTTTGCTTTTTCACAACACTATCCACAGGTGCGACTCAGTGATTTCGGCTTGTCCACAAGGAATCCACAACCAGTTCGCAGGGTTTGAGGACTGGTTGCGCACAGCCCTTTAGAGGGAGAATGAAGGACATCATGGCTGGCGACGAAAATTTCCCCTTCGACGGCGGAGGCTCGGGTCGCCCACCTTCCCGTCCCAGCGGGGGCGCCGGCCGGGTTCCTCCCCACAACCTGCAAGCCGAGGAGTCGGTGCTCGGTGCACTGTTGCTATCGCGTGACGCGATCGGTGCCGTTGGTGAAGCAGGGCTCAAGCCGCGCGACTTCTACAACCCGGCGAACCAGCATGTGTTCGACGCCATTCGGGCGCTGTATTCCACATCTGGCCCCGTCGACGTCGTCACGGTCGCCGACGAGCTCCGCAAGGCAAATCTGCTCGATGAAATCGGCGGTATCGCCCATCTGAGCGAGCTACAAAACGCCACACCGTCGGTGTCGGGCGCCGAGCACTACGCCAAGATCGTGATGGATACGGCGCTGCTGCGACGGCTCATCCACACCGCTGGGGAGATCACCGACATTGCGTTTGGTCAGCCCGACGACGTCACCAAGGCGGTCGACATCGCCGAGTCGAAGATGTTCGAGGTCGCCGAAGATCGCGTGGTCGACTCGACTCGACCGATCCAAGAACTCCTGAATCTCGCGATGGACCAGCTCGAAGAGAACTTCGAGCGCGGCGACACGATCACTGGCGCGGCGACCGGGTACGACGACCTC
>CALICC010000417.1 GCA_938049325.1 uncultured Ilumatobacter sp.
GCTTCCCGACGGCGCCGGCGAATGGATCGTCTGGAATGAGGCTGGCGAGTACCGCATGGAAACCGTGCACCGCAAGGGCGATGCCGCACTGCGCGGCTCAGCTGAGCAAGTGCTGCTCGTTCTGATGGGCCGCGCCGAACGCGACACGCTCGACATCGTGGGCGATCCACAAGCCGCGGCTGCGTGGCTCGACCTCCCCGGTTGGTGATCATGACGTTGGGGCTCAGATCCCAACCGTGACCTCGGAGTGCGAGTGGTTACAGTCGGCGAGATGACGCAGAGACCTTTGCGTCGCGAGACCGCAGACGAACCAGCGGGTTCGACACCGAGGCCTGGCTCGAGTGCCATCGGCCTCCTCGCCGTCGGCGCGGCGATCATCAGTTTCTCGCTGTCGACACCGATCGTGAAGTGGTCGGGCACGACCGGGGTCGTCTTGAGCTTCTGGCGGATGTGGCTCTCGTCGGCTGCGTGGTGGATCGTGTTGATCACGATGCGATCGTCGGCTCGCCGCCGCGGCACCCTCGACCAGGCGCCGCTGCTCCCCGACCGGCGGACCTGGCTCCTCATCGCCCCTGCGGGCTTGCTCTTCGGCGTGAACATCAGCCTGTTGTTCACTGCGGCCGGCCGAACGAGCATTGCGCACCTCGAGTTCATCGCCGCGCTCACACCACTGCTCGTCGTCCCCGCTGGCGCGCTGTTCTTCGGTGAGCGCCCGAACTGGTCGGCGCTGCGCTTCGGCATCATCTCGCTGGTCGGCGTCGCACTTGTGCTGTTCTTCGGGCCCAGCACCGGAACCGCGTCGCTGCGCGGCGACCTGCTCATGGTCTCGGTCATCTTCGTCTGGACGGGCTATCTCCTCTTCACCAAACGCGCCCGCGCCGCGGGCACCAGCACCGTGACGTTCATGGCCTGCATGATGCCCCTCGGCCTCCTCACGTCGGTCCCGATCACGTTGATCTCGGCGAGCGACGAAGTGCTGGGAATGACTCGGCGCGGCCGGCTCGTGGCATTCCTTCTCGCCGTGCTGACCGGCATGGTCGCGCACGGTTGCATCGCATTCGCTCAACAACACCTGCCGATCGGAACGATCACGGTGATGCAGACATCGCAGCCGGCGCTCGCGGTGCTCTTCGCTTTCATGATTCTCGGCGAGAGCGTCCGGCTCCTTCAGGTCGTCGGCATGATCCTCGTCATCGTGGGCATCGCTGCCTTTACCATCGTGTCGCAGCAAGGCGCTCAACGCGAGCGCTGACACAATGAACTCGATGGCTACCGACCCGACGATTCGTGATGCTGCCGACGCCGATGTCGCAGCGATCACCGCGATCTTCAACCAGGCGATTCCCGATGGCACCGCCGAGTGGACGGAGCGACTGCACACCGACGACGAACGCGCCGCGTGGATGAGGGCTCGCCTTGCTGCACAACGTCCCGTCCTCGTGGCGGAGTCCGACGGCGCGGTCGTCGGCGTTGCGAGCTACGGCGACTTTCGCGACAGCACCCTCCGGGAGGGGTTCCGGTTCGTCTGCGAACATTCGGTGTACGTCGACCGCGAGGCTCGCAGGCGTGGCATTGCCCACGCGCTGATGGACGAACTCGAAGCACGCGCTCGATCCAACGGCCTGCACCAGATGATCGCGACCATCGACGCCGAGAACCATGCGTCGATCAGATTCCATCAGCGGCGCGGATTCGTCGAGGTGGGCCGCATGCCCAACATCGGGTTCAGCTTCGATCAGTGGCGCACCATGGTGCTCCTTCAACTCGACCTCGCCGCGACCCCCTGACACCCGCGCTCACCCGGCCCCGTTCTGGTCCACGCCCGTTCTGGACCACCACGCTTCTGTCCCACGCCCCTTCTGGTCCACCACGTTCTGGCCCACCACGCTTCTGGTCCACCACGGCGTCGGAAACCGACGCTCGCGTGGACCAGAACGGAGACTCGACCCAAACGAGAGCGTGGACCAGAACGGAAACTCGTCCCAACGAGCGCGTGGACCAGAACCGAGCGGTCAACCGGGACGTCGGTAGAGGATCGTCGCGACGCCGGTGCCAGGATGCTGCGATGCGAATTCTGGTGACGAACGACGACGGCATCGAGTCGAAGGGGCTCCACGCGCTCGTGCGGGCCATGTGCGACCTGACCGGCGACCACGAGATCGTCGTCGCTGCGCCTGACCGCGAGTTCTCCGGCGCCGGTGCTGCCCTCGGCGCTCTCCACGATCTCAAGCCCACCGTCACACGTACCGAGATCCCCGACTGCGATGCAGAAGCGTGGACTGTCGACGGTCCACCCGGATTGTGCGTGATGTTCGCCCGTCTCGGTGCCTTCGGTGCGCCGTTCGATCTCATCGTCTCGGGCATCAACCCGGGCGCAAACATCGGGCGCGCGGTGTATCACTCCGGAACGGTCGGCGCTGCCCTGACGGGTCGGAACGGCAACGTCTCTGGCGTCGCGGTCAGCCAAGGCGTCAGCGGGTTCACCATGGAGGGCCAGGCGTGGACCGACGTCATCGAGAACATCGACTGGTCGACGTCTGCTCGTGTGGGCCAGGCCGTGGTCCAAGGTCTCGTCGACGCCCTTCCGGACGAGGCGGTCGTGATCAATGTCAATGTGCCCGATCTCCCGCTCGACGAGATCAAGGGCTGGCGGCACGCGCCGATCGGTCGTCGACCGCCGGTCACCGTTGCGTCGGCTGAACTGGCTCCCATCGAAGGTCGCGACGGCGCATTCTCCGTCGCGATGAAATGGGGCGAGCGAACCGGCCCGACACCAACACCAGAGGTCGGCACCGACACCGAACTCATCGTCGACGGCTACGTCGCCATCAGCTATCTCACTCGCCTCGAGCACGACACCGACGCTGAGGCCGTCTCGACGTCAGCGGCGCTCGACCTGCTCCTCGACTGACTCGAATGGGCGCGTCGACACGCTCACCGGTACGGTCCAGCGCCATGGCTCCGGCGATTGAGGTGGTGACGGCGTACCTCCGCGCGTTCAGCGTGGGCGATCCGGATTCGATCGCGAACATGGTCGCGCCCGGGTTTCGCAGCGAACATCACAGCGCTCTCGGCTCCGACTGCGAAGGGCGAACTGAATACCGTCGCCGACTGCCGCACTTCCTCGAAGCGTTCCACGATCCGCGCTACGAGATCGGCGACCTCGTCACACAAGAGCGCGACGCCGTCACGGACGTCGTGGTGCGCTACCTCTTCACCGGGACCTACGGAGACACGCGGGTCGAGATCCCGGGCGTGATGTGGTTCACGGTTCGCGACGAGCTGATCACGAAACGCGTCGACACGTGGGACTCCCTCACGTTCCTGCAACAGACCGAGCCGAGCGAGCCATCTGACCCGAGTTGAGCGCCGCTCAGCGCTCCCACAGCAGCGTGTCGCGATGAAACTGGCTCCACGCGAACCAGAAGGCTTCGTGAGCGGCCAACTCGACGCCAGATTCGACGTCGACGGCCACCAGCCCATCACCCGACGCATGAAGTTCGACACCGGCCAGTTCGACTGCACCGCCCTCGTCGAGCACGGCGGTTGCGTCCTCCGACGGAAATGCGATCGTCGTGCCGTCGTCGAGCACCACACCGACCACGAACTGCTGCACACCGAGCCGATCGTCGAAGTCGCCGATCGGG
>CALICC010000418.1 GCA_938049325.1 uncultured Ilumatobacter sp.
ACTGTCGTGTTCACGTTCACGCCGGGCAACGACAGCGTCGTGCCGCTGCCCGATGGCGTCGAGGTCGTTGTGACGCTGCCGGCTGGTTTCACGCCTGGGGTCATCACCGCTCCCGGCTACGAGGTAACCGTCGTCGGCAACACCGTCACGCTGATCTACACCGGCGTGCTGCTGCCCGGGGAGACACCACCACCGTTCGATATCGCGGCAACGGTCAGTGGCTCGCCCGGCACGTTCACGGTCGACGCAACGATCAGGGCCATCGGTTTCGATGATGACCCGACGCCGGCGAACAATCTCGAGACGCTGACCGTCACGGTCGTGCGCCCAGAGATCCCGCGCACCGGTAGCGAAGTCGCTCGGTGGCTCGGGACGGGGTCGATACTGGCAGGCATCGGTTTGGTACTGCTGTTGCTCACGCGTCGCCGACGGCGCCGTGACGGTACGCTTGCGGCCACATGACACATGACAAATCCCGGCGGGGTGCCCCCCGTGGCCGGCGTACACGATCTTCCGAACCTCACGATCGTGACCACGTCAACAAGTCGAATCTGACATCGATCAACGCGCTGCCTCCCGTCGAGGCACCGACCGGGTTCTTCGATCTGGGCGTTCCCGCCCGCATCGATGACGGTCTGGCCGCGTGTGGCTTTGCTCAGCCGTTCAATATCCAGACCGAAGCGGTTCCCGTTGCGATGACCGGGCGCGACGTCTGCGGACGTGCCAAGACGGGCTCCGGCAAGACGTTGGCATTCGGCGTGCCGATGCTCGCTCGCATCACCGACAAAGCGGCGCCGATGAAGCCGCTCGGGCTGGTACTCGTGCCCACCCGCGAGCTGGCCGTACAGGTCGCCGAGGTGCTTCAGCCGGTTGCCGATCACGCTGACATGAAGGTGATCCCGGTGTATGGCGGCGCTTCGCGTCACCACCAGGTCGAAGAGATGGCGGGCGGTGTCGAAATCGTCGTGGCCACGCCGTTGCGTCTGATCGACCTCATCAAGTCCGACGAGATCAGCCTCGACGACATCCAGATCGTCACGCTCGACGAAGCCGACCGCATGGCTGACGACGGGTTCACCCCGCAGGTCGAGTGGATTCTGCGTCACTGCTCGAACCGCAACCAGACGATGCTCTTCTCGGCCACCCTCGACGGCGATGTCGGGCACCTCATCCGCGCCTACCAGACCGACCCTGAAACGGTCGCGATCGACGAGGCCACCGACACGGTCGGCAACATGAGCCACCTGTTCCTCGGCATTCATCACATGGACCGCGACAAGGTCATCGGTGCGATCGCTCGGGGTATCCCGAAGCTCGTCGTGTTCTGCCAGACCAAGCGGCAGTGCGACCGGGCCACCGAGAAGCTGCAAGACCTCGGCATCGACGCCATGGCGATCCACGGCGATCTCCAGCAAAAGACGCGTGAGCGTGTGATGCGCTCGTTTGCCGAAGGCAAGTTGCAGGTGCTCGTTGCAACCGACGTTGCCGCACGTGGCATCGACATCGACGACATCGGCGCGGTCATTCACTACGAGCCGGCCAAGGACGTCAAGGACTACCTGCACCGTTCGGGCCGCACCGCTCGTGCCGGTCGTGACGGTTGGGCAATCACGTTCTCCGAGTACAACCAGGTCACGCAAGTTCGTGTCCTGCAGCGGATGATGAAGATGGAGCCGAGCAAGCCCGTCGACGTGTTCTCGAACGATCACCGTCTCCAGAAGCTCGAAGAGTTCGGCGAGGACATCAAGACCTCCGCCACCAACCCGAGCAATCTGTAACGATCAGCTGCTCGCAGCGGGCGTGAGCACGACGACGGCCGTTTCGGTCGGACGACGCGACGCGTAACCGTCGAGGCCTTTGTCGATCTCGGCCCAGCGTGCCCACAATCGGTCACGCTCAGCGCCTGTTGCGGCGCGGCCTGTCACGTCGACCGCTCCGTCGCGGAGTGTGAGTGTGGCGTTCGGGTCGGCCTGGAGATTGAGCCACCACGCGGGCTCCGGTGCACCCCAACCGTTCATGGCCATGGTCACGAGGTCGTCGCCGTCCTCGTAGTAGCCGATCATCACGCTGCGGTCGAGGCCACTGCGGCGGCCGGTCGTCGTGAGCAACGCGAGGCCGTACTCGTTGTCGTGTGGGCGTCGAAGACCGAACCGTCCGCCCGACATCCGATACAGCCCACGGTGGATCTTCCAGGCGGTGCGGATGACCCATCGGGGAGGCAAGAACGGGGAGCGCGGTGTTGCTTCTGCGGGGAGGTCGTCGCTCATATGGTCACCATACGGATCGAGTTGCGGCGCGTCGTCGTCCGATTGGCCGGTTCGCATCAGCCGAATGGGTGACCGCAGGATGACCGGCGTCTGCAGCGTTCGCCACCCCGCGTGATGGGTCGGGTTGCGGTCAGTTGGTGAGGGACAACCGGCCGGCCGGTCTATCCGGCGCGGCGAGTTGGTGGTCCGGTCGTCATCACGGTGCCATCGGGCAAGGTGATCGTGAGCCGTCGATGCTCGTCGATGGCGACGATCCAGCCAGCGTCATGGATCTTGTGGTGATGGTGCACGCACACCGGGAGCAGGTTGGCGAGGTCGGTTCGCCCACCTCGTGACCACCAGAGGATGTGGTGGATCTTGCATCGCTCGTAGTGCGTGCTGCAGCCCGGAACCGCACAGGTGGCGTACATCGACCGGAGCGCTCGACGTTGCGCCCGGTTGGCGTGTCGTGCACTGCGCCCGAGGTCGAGTTGTCCCGGTGCATGGATCACGACACCGTTGCGAACGACCACCGGGGTGATCGCGGCAGTGCCTGCACTGAGCATGTCGGCGATGACTCGCATTGGGATCTCAACGTCGATGCCCCAGTCGACACTCGGCTCGCCGGCACCGTTCGGTTGGTCGACGTCGATCACCGCAACGAACTCGGCGGTCCCGCTGTGCGTGATCGGCATCGCTGAGCCGGCGGTATCCGGGAGGAGCAGGCGCTCCAAGGAGAGCGCTCGCAGGTGCTGTTGCTTCTCGCGGGCGTCGGTGGGGCAGCTGCCGGGTGTCGACTCGGCGAACACGGTCGCGAGCGTTGCGTCGATCCGCTTGCCGAGCTTGACGCCGGTCAACGGATCGAATTTGGCCCTCAGGTTCCACATGCCCTCGTCGTCGACCCACGTGCTGAGTGTGGTTGCTCGACGTTGCCGCTCGAGGCGCTCCATGCCGTCATCGCGCTGGATCGACTTGATCTCGCGAGCCAGGGTCTTGCGGAATCGTTCGATGGTGGAACCTTCGGCATCGGCAAGCAACGTGTCGGCCCGACCGAAGAGCTCGGTGCGCTGTTCGCCGTTGAGCTTCTTGGCCGCTCGAGTGAGTTCGTCGACGTGTCCGGTGACGATCGACGCAACCGAGAGGGCCTCGCCGAACGACGGTGCAGCGTCGAGGGTGCCGCTGCGCTCGCGGGTCTTTGCGGCTGCGGTGACCGAGCAGCGAGACGCATCGGCAATCGTTGCTTCGGGAAATGGTGAAGCCGCTTCGAGTTCGCTCACCACGGAGGCTTCGGCCGCTGATGCCCATGACCGGACAGCAGCGATGTCGCGCAAAGCCGCCTGCAAGGTGGCGACCTCTCGTGGTTCACCGGGCGCAGCGTTCTGGCGAAGGCGGTCGACCCGCTGCACTCGCTCGACGACTCCCGATGTCATGGGCTCCATCCAAGCATGGGGGTACCTCAGAGTTCAGAGAGGCTCGGGACCGTCCGATTGGCCGGGCCGTTCGCCGACACCTGCAATCGCCCGAGCGAGCTCCAACAGTTGGTGCTCGGCAGGGTAGAACGACTCGAAATCGGTCCATGTCGCCTGCGGAACGGCGACCGTCGCAGCCGGTGCTGCGGCGTCGTTCGTATCGGTTTCGGGTCGAGGTCACGTCATACAGACTCCGGCCTCCCGATTTTGGTTCCATCTCCGACAGCAGACTCGCTTCTCGTCTGATCCCGGGACGCAGACCGCCGAGCGAGGCCCATAGTGTTTCTCACCTATGAGTTGGGAGTGCGGCCACGACCTTCGCATATTCGGCCACGTCAGGTTGCGGTGTGGACGTCCCGGGTGCATACGCAGGCCACGTACCTGCGTCGTCAGTGTCGAAGTGGGCATGGGTGATCAGCCGGGTTGGGTCATCGCGCCGGGTTGCGCGAAGCACGAGAAGCTCATCTTCGAGCACGCGGTCGCTTCAGCGATGCCAGGCGCCGTCGACGGCGAACCGCGTCGTCATCCGCCGGATCTCCCCGCCGTGCTTGATTGGATTCATGCGGACCGAGCGCGTTGCCGACTGGATTCTTTCAAGGTCGTTCACCCGCCGCACCCGGTGAGCGTGAGGTGGCGAGCGTGTCGACGACGCTGGTCGGCTGCCCTCGGTCAGCACGGTTGGCAC
>CALICC010000419.1 GCA_938049325.1 uncultured Ilumatobacter sp.
GCCGACCTGGCGCAGCGAGCAGGCCAGGTGGGTGTCGATGCGTTCGAACACGAATGCAAGGAGCTCGCTCGACATCTGGCCGCCGTCGACAACGCAGACGCCGAGGCCGACGAGCTCCGACGCCAACGAGAGGCGTCCGAGGTCAAGCGTTGGGTGGACCGCTCGACCGGTATGCACAA
This sequence comes from uncultured Ilumatobacter sp., assembly GCA_938049325.1. Taxonomy (GTDB): domain Bacteria; phylum Actinomycetota; class Acidimicrobiia; order Acidimicrobiales; family Ilumatobacteraceae; genus Ilumatobacter_A. Next base: position 180 of record CALICC010000419.1, read on the forward strand.
GACGCTCATCAGCCTCGACCCGCTGCGCGACGCAAAGGTGTGGAAGGTCATCAACGCTCAGCTCGGACGCGAGCGACAACGAAGCCAGTCAGCGCGCACCACGCCACGACCATTCGCAGCACTGCACGCCGACGCGTTCGTCGCCGTCGCCACCGCATCAGCGTCAGCATCAGCTTCGTCCGCGGACAGGCCGCCTGGGCCACCCGCCGTTCCGGAGATCTCCGTCCTCATCGACTACGCCACGCTCACCGGTGACGTGATAAGCGCCGGCCACGTCTGTGAGACGGACGGTGGGACGCCATTGCCTGCCACATTGGTCCGCCAGATGGCATGCGATGCGCAACTCATCCCGATGGTCCTCGGATCTCGCGGTGAGGTGCTCGACCAAGGTCGCAAAGTCCGAACTGCCACTCCGCAGCAGCGCCTCACCCTCGCTGCGATGCACTCAACGTGTGCGTTCCCCGAGTGCGATGTCGACTTCACGGCCTGCCGATTCCACCATGTGCGCTGGTGGTGGGAGCACCACGGCACGACCGACATCGACAATCTGCTCCCGCTGTGCGAACCTCACCATCACGCCGTTCATGAGGGCGGCTGGCAGCTCACGCTCACGCCTGAACGCGTTGCCACGTGGAACCGCCCCGACGGCCACCTTCATCACCGCGGCACCACGATCAACCGACGGGCCGAGGGGATCGTTCGTCGCACCACACCATCGAGTCACCCCCAGCAGGAATCAGCGGGACGACTCATTGCCGACGATCCTGCGGTTGAGTCAACGTTGCGGCGGGCGAGCGACCGGAGGCCACGTGATGTGCCCCTGCTGCGGTGATCGATCCGGTGGTCTACCAAATGGGATCGACCAGGTCGTCGGTTCCGGCGCCGTGCAGACCTTCGGTGATTCAGGACTCAGGCTCGGTGCTTGCCGACTCCGGCGTCGGCTCCGGGCTCGCGCTCGGGCTCACCGCGTCTGCAGTCGCGCTCGGACTCGCCGCGTCTGCAGTCGCGCTGGGGCTCGCCGGGTCTGTGGTCGCGCTCGCGACGACCGGGTCAGGGTTGGCGCTGGTCGCTTCGTTCTTGCCGAGAAAGCGAGCCATGCTCAAGAATCCGGTGTGCGCCACCATGCGATGGTCGGGACGAACCGCCTGCCCGTCGACGTGCCACGTCCGGTGCAGAACTTCGACGGTACGCCCGTCGATCCACTTGCCCTTGAGCGCTTCTCGAACCTGCGCCGCTTGCATGATCGACGGCGTGTAGGCCAGCAAGATGCCGCCCGGGCGCAACACGTGCTCGGCATGCGGTACCACCTGCCACGGCTCGGGCAGGTCGAGCACGACGCGATCGAAGGGGCCGTGCGCCGGGTCGATGCCGTCGTAGCTGCTCGCAATGTGGACGTCGTAGCGATCCAACACCGACTCGCCGAGAAACCCTCGAACGTTCGCCTTGGCGCGGTTCGCGAAGTCTTCGCGGATCTCATATCCAACGATCTCTGCCCCGTAACGCAGCATTGTCGTCGACAACGCACCCGAGCCGATACCGCTCTCGAAGACCCGCATCCCGGGTCCGATGTCGGCAAACATGCAGATCGGGGCGAGATCCTTGGGGTAGATGACCTGCGCGCCGCGCGGCATCTCGATCACAAAATCTTCGAGCGTCGGCCTCAGCACGATGTACTCGGAGTTCTTCGTCGAGCGGACACGACACCCCTCGCGCTGCCCGATGATGTCGGCGTGGCGAACGAAACCGGCGTGGCTGTGGAACTCACCCTCGGCTTCGAGATCGATGAGATACCGACGCTTTTTCGAGTCGAGCAGCACCACCTTGTCGTCTGCTGCTAGTTCGGTACTCATCGTCGTCCTCGTTTTCCGAGTACCAGCTCAACTGGTACAGGTTCGTGTGCGCTGGCCTTGTCGACGAGGCGGCAGAATGCGCACACCTCGTTCGTTGTCGGCGCGCCGCATCGTACGCAGTCGTTGAGCGCTCCCGTCGCGCCAGCGGTTTGACCCGAAAGCAACGGTGCCATGTTGTCGATGAAGTTCAAGTAGAACGCCGACTTGGTACTCGGCGACTCCTTCTCGATCGAGTTCAAGACGTCCTTGTGATGCAAGTGTCGGTTTCCCGCCGCGATCGGGCATTCTTCGACCAGATAGTCGATCCCGCGGATCACACACCACGCCGCGGTTTCGCGTTCAGTGAGGCGTACCAGCGGCTTCGCCTTCTTCGGAAACCCATTGCGAGCCTCGAGCACCGGGAGTTGGCGGGCCAGGTATTCGATATCCCAGTGCAGTACGTTGCCCAACAGCACAGCAGCTTCGTCGTCGAGATTGTGACCGGTCACGACCACGTCATAGCCGCCGTCGAGCGCCGCCTTGTCGAAGAGGTGCCGTTTCGACATGCCACATGCAGAGCACGGCACACGTTTGGTCGCACGCGCCGCGGTCGGCACGTCATAGCCATACTCTTCACGAAGATCAACCGTCACGAGGTGCAGATCTCGCTCTGCGGCAAACGCTCGGACGTACTCTCCCGACTCATCGGAGTAGTCGCCGATTCCCAGGCCGACATAGAACCCGTCCACCTGGTATCCAGCTTCGGCGAGCATGTCCCAGAGCGCAAGCGAATCCTTGCCGCCGCTCACCGCGACGAGCAGGCGGTCGTCGGGCGAGAACATGTCGTAGTCGTCGATCGCCTTCTCCATCTGCCGGCGACACAGTTGCAACAGGTGCTCAGCACAAAAGTTGGCGTTGTGTCGTGGCAGATCGATGACGGCAGGAGCCTTGCACGACCGGCACTTACTTCCGGTAGTCGCCACGTCAGGCAGCCCCGCCCGAGATCACCGGGCGGATTTCGATGACATCGTCATCGGCGAGTCGAGCGTCGCCGGGCACGAGTGTTCCGTTGCAGATCACCAGGTGCGATTCGCGCACGAGATCGAGGTCGTCGAGCAACCGGTTCACCGTGCGGTCTCCGGGCATGTCGACCTCGCGCTTGGGGTTGCGCATCTTCACCAGCATCAACAGTCAGGCTAGCCACGCCGCCACCCGGCACACCGGGGAACGGGCGACTTCACGCCACCCGCCGAGCGGTGCACTGAGCCACCAGCTCGACGGCCTGCTGATCCGACGACCCGCTAGTTCACGGCCTGCTGATTCACGACGTCGAATTCGCGACCTGCTGATTCACGGCCTGATGATCCGACGATCTTCTGATCCGCCGACCTGCTGATTCACGGCCTGATGATCCGACGACCTGATGATTCACGGCCTGATGATCCGACGACCTGATGATTCACGGCCTGCTGATTCACGGCCTGCTGATTCACG
>CALICC010000420.1 GCA_938049325.1 uncultured Ilumatobacter sp.
CCGTCACCGTGCAGATTCCTGCAACGCTGGCCGCGGGTCCGCTCTCGAACATGGCGTCGGTGAACTCGGTCGCCGACGGCGATCCGGCCACCCCCGATCGCAACCCTTCGAACAACGACGACACCGACGTGATCGAGATCGTGCGCGAAGCCGACCTGACCATCACCAAGGTCGCGAGCGATACCGCACCGATCGCGGGTCAAGACGTCACATACACCGTGGTGGTCACGAACAACGGTCCGTCGACCGCGAACGGCACGTTCATGGGTGACGCGCTCACCGGAGGACTGACGTTGAGCACCCCGATCCCGGCACCGTCCCAAGGCGTGTGCATCGATGCGGCGGGTGGCGTGTCGTGCGACCTCGACGTGATCGGTGTCGGACCTGCCAATGCGGTCACCATCACCTACGTCGCAACCGTGGGCGCTGATGTGGCGGACGGAACACTGCTCACCAATACAGCGACCGCCTCCGCTGCCGAACCCGACCCCAGCCCGGCCACGGTCGACGAAGTGGTCACGGTCGCAGCGGAGTCGGATCTCACGGTCACGAAGACGGCATCTGTCGATCCGGCAACGCCGGGCGGAACGTTGACCTACACGATCGTGATCGAGAACAACGGGCTGTCTGACGCGCAAGGCGTTGCGATCAGCGACCCACCGCCAGCGGGCTTCACCCCGACCGCCGCATCATCAACGCTCGGGACCTGCGACCTCACCGTCGACTGCACGATTGGCACGTTGGTGGCCGGGGGACAGGCGATCATCACGATCACGGGCGACATTGCATCAAGCGTCACGGGTGACCTGACGAACACCACCGACCCGGTCACGGCGTCGACGACGCTGGTGAACACCGCTGACGACACCGGAACGGTGACCGTCGCAACGGCGGCCGCCGCCGATCTGTCGGTCACCAAGTCAGCGAGTCCGACCACCATCGACGCTGGTGGCGGACTTGTGACGTTCACGGTCGTCGTGTCGAACGCTGGTCCGTCGGACGCTGCGTCGGTCGACGTGACCGATGCGCTCCCGGTCGGGTTCGTGGTCGACTCGGTCACGCCAAGTCAAGGAACGTGCAGTTCCGACACTTCGTGTCAGCTCGGGACGGTGACCGCCGCCGGCGCGCCCGTCACGATCACATATGTCGGCAGCTTCCCGAGCACGCAGGCCGCCGGAACCGTCACCAACAACGTGTCGGTCTCGTCACCCACCGACTCATCCGGTCCTGCCACCGCATCGGCTGGCGTCGCGATCACGACTGCGGCTGACGTGTCGGTCGCGAAGTCCGGCCCGGTGGCCGTCGTCGCCGGCGACTCGGTGCAGTACAGCATCGCCGTTCAGAACGCAGGTCCCTCCACAGCAACCGACGTCGAAGTCGAAGACGTACTCGACAACGCGCTGCTCGACGCCGTTGCGGCAACCGTCTCGCTGTCACCGGCGGCCGCCGGCACGTGCGTGAACAATGCCGGCACCATCGAGTGCGATTTCGCGAGCTTTGCAGTCGGCGCGCTCGCCACGATCACCATCGATGCGCCGGTTCGATCGAGCGCTCCCGTCGGTGTCGACAATCTCGACAACACCGTCACGGCGACCTCGAGCACCATCGACCCCAACGCGACGAACGACACGTCGCTCGTCGAGATCGACGTCAACCGCTCGGCCGACCTCTCCGTGCTGAAGACCAAGCCGGGTGCACCGGCATTCACTGCCGGTGAGCCCGCGACCTACCAGATCGTCGTGGCGAACGCCGGTCCTTCCGATGCCGAGGATGTGGTCGTCGACGACGTCGCGCCGACGGGCGTCACGTTCGGCGCAGTCACCTCGGTTCCCAACGTTTGTAGCGCGCTGCCCTGCAACGTCGGCACACTCGCCAACGGCACCAGCGTCACGATCACCATCGAAGCCACCGTCGATCCGGCGTTCACCGACGCCGAGGTCGAGAACACCGCCACGGTCACCTCGACGACTCCCGACGGTGACTCGAGCAACAACGGCTCGACCATCACGAACGACGTCGAGACCAGCGCGGACATGGTGCTCGAGTCCAAAGAAAGCACCCCCGATCCGGTACCCGCCGGTGGCACGCTGACCTACACCGTTGTCGCCCGCAACGATGGCCCGTCGGTGGCGCGGAACGCTCAAATCGTCGACACCGTTCCCGTCAACACCGTCCTGGTCGCTGGATCGCTCCCGGCCGGATGCGCCACCACCGGTACCGCCTCGGGCAGCACCATCACGTGTGATCTCGGCGACCTCGCAGTTGGCGAGACCGGATCGATCAGCTTCGACGTCACCGTCGATCCCGATCTTGCCGCGCCGGCAACGCTGTCGAACACGGCGTCCACGTCGAGCGACACCACCGACCCCGACCCGAGCACCGCTAGCAACGACGCCACGGAGGAGACCACGGTCGGGTCGCTCGCCGACGTCGGAATCGCCAAGGCGGCCGATCTCGCGACCGCCGTTCCCGGTGAGCCACTCACCTACACGCTGACCATCACCAACGCCGGGCCGTCGACCGCCCGTGACGTCGAAGTGACCGACGACATCTCGGCGATCTTCGAGACGGGAACGGTCTCGGCCAGTCTCACCGGCGCGCCCGTCGGCGCGACGTGTGATCTCACCGTGGCGTGCGGCCCGTTCGACCTTCCGGTCGGATCGTTCACGATCGACATCACCGGCACGGTCTCGGCCGACATCCTCGCCACCCTCAACAACGCCGCATCGGTCGTCACGACCACGCCCGAGACCGGCGGCACGTTGCCGAACATCGCTGCGCTCGACACGCCCGTTGCACCGTCAGCCGACCTGGTCATCTCGAAGTCGGCCAGTCCCGATCCCGTCGAGCCCGGTGAAACCATCATGTATTCGATCGAGGTCGAGAACACCGGCTCCTCCGACGCTCAGAACGTCGTGGTCACCGACACGTTGCCCGCCGACATCACCTTGACGTCGATCACGACGCTCGTCGCTGGTGCCACGTGCGACCCCGGTTTGGTCAGCTGCACGTTCCCGACGGTTGCCGCCAACAGCACCGTGACCGTCACCATCGTGGGCACCGTCGGAGCGCGAGCTGTCGACACGATCGAGAACACCGCCGACGTCACGAGCGACACGCCTGATCCAGTGCCGGGTGACAACACCACCACGATCTCGACCGATGTGGTTCCGGAAGCCGACGTACGGATCACGAAGCAGACCGTGACGAGTCCGATCATCGCAGGTGAGACCGTTCGCTACACGATCGACGTCGTCAACGATGGGCCGGCATCGGCCGCCGCCGTCGAGGTCCTCGACGTGCTGCCGGGCGCCGTGGCGTTCGTCAGCGCCAGTAGTCCTGTCGGGGCGTGCGCCCACGACGGTTCGGTGCTCGGTGGAACGCTGCAGTGCGACCTTGACACGTTGCCCGACCAAGCCGTCGTTCAGATCGTCGTCGACGTGTTGGTCGAGCCTGACGCCACCGGCTCACTCGTCAACCAGGCATCCGCGACGAGTTCAACCGACGACCCCGACCCGTCGAATAACGATGCAAGCAACCCGAACGGAACGACCACCGATCCCATCGTGACCGCACCGGACCTGCGGATCCTCAAAACGCTGGTCGACCCGAGCCTGACCGCCGGCCTGCCGTTCGAGTACACCATCGAGGTGTTCAACGACGGGCCGTCAGATGCGC
>CALICC010000421.1 GCA_938049325.1 uncultured Ilumatobacter sp.
CGACGCGTGGCGCTCGATCATCAACAGCAACTCGAGTTTCCCGAAGTCTCGGTGGGCCTGCCCGAGCCACTCGAGCCGCAACCGGTTGATGTCGCCGACGGTGTGCTCGAAGGCCGGCCGGCCTCACGCGGCGAGGTCGAAGGTGTGGTCAGAGTTGCGCACACGCTCGACGAAGCCGCTGCGCTGGAGCCGGGCGAGATTCTCGTGACGCCGATCACCGACATCGGCTGGACGCCGTACTTCAGCTTGATCGCCGGGTTGGTCACCGACCTCGGCAGCTCGGTCAGCCATGGCGCGGTGATCGCTCGGGAGTACGGGCTGCCATGCGTCGTGAACACGCGGCAGGCCACTCGTTTTCTCCAGACCGGAGATCGCGTTCGCCTCGACGGCGACAACGGACGCGTCACACTGCTCGACGCAGACCACTGATCAACGTCCCGGTAGCGAGCGAGGCGAGGGCTCGGCGGACCGGTCTTGTTCTTGTCCGCATCAGCGTCGGAAACCGACGGCACGGTGGACCAGAACGAAGAGGGAGCCGGTTGCGACCGGTGTCGTCGTTTCGCAGGTCCCTGGCAGCACCCTCAGTGGGGGTCGGCGAGGAGCCAGTCGACGAGCGCGTCGACGCGTTCGCCGCCGTTGCTCGCGGGCCACGTGACGTAGTACCCGCGTGACGAGCGCACCTCGGGGCCGACCATCTCGAGCGCTCCGCCTGAGACATACTCGTCGATGAGTGGTCGCCACCCGAGTGCGACACCCCGACCGAGCAGCGCCTGCTGAAGCACCATCGGGTAGTTGTGAAAGAGCACGCGGCCGGCATGGCGTCGCAGGGAGATGCCGAACTCGTCGAGCCAACCGGACCACGTCATCCACGGCCGACCGCCGTCGTCCATATGAACCAACGGTGCTGCGCGCACCTCACGCGCTGTGCTGGACTCCGAGAGACCGTGCTCCTCGGCGAACGACGGCGCCGCAATCGGGACCACGACCTCAGGGAAGAGCAGGCGGCTGCGGCAGCCGGGGAAGTGGCCCGTGCCGACCCGGATCGCAGCGTCGAAGGATCCATCGACGAGTTCGGCGTCGCGCTCGAAGAGCCAGAGCCGGAGGTCGACCTCGCCCAGCACCGCCTGCAGTGCATCGAGCCGTTGCATCAGCCACATCTGCACGATGCCGGGGTGGGAAGCGAGCACGAACGTGTCGGTCGATTCCTCGAGTTCGGCGAGACCCTCCTCGATCTCGCCGAAGCCGATGGCGACGTGGTTGTAGAGGCGGCGGCCGGCCTCGGTGAGCTCGCTGCGGTTCGCCGTACGCGCGAAGAGTTCGGTGTCGAGCGCCCGTTCGAGACTCCTGATCTGGCGGGTCACCGCTGGCTGCGTCATCCCGAGATCTTCGGCCGCGCGGGTGAAGCTACCGAGGCGAGCTGCCGCGTCGAACACCGCGAGGCGTTGCAGTCGATCAACTCGGCTGACCAATGTTCTCATCGCGACGACCTGAGCATGATCTGAGGTTATGCCACAGGTGTCGAGAACAGGGGTATCGCGTCGAGAGCGCATGCTGGAAACTTGGGTGAATGGCACTCATCGAATCGGTCTGGACTCCTGCTGCTCCGAACATCGCGTGTGCATTGGTCGACGGTCGCCTCATGGTCCGACGGACCGAGGATGACCTTGCACCGATCGCGCTGCACCCGAAGTGGCTTCGAGACCGCTCGACCGAGCCCGGACAAGTCGATACGACGAACTTCCAGCGCCTCTTCAGCCCGATTGACGTTCGTGCCGATCTGGAGCTGGTCGACGCGTCCATCGAGGGCCCGTTGCTCAACGTCTCCTTCTCAGACGGCCACCGGGCGCGCCTCGACCTGGTGGCGATCGAGCAGGCAGTCGGTTGGCGTACCGACGCCGAGGCACCGCCCGCGCCGAAGCCCTGGACGAAGCCGCTGCCCGAGTTCCCGTATGTCGACTGGAACCGCATCACGTTCGATCGTGACTCGGAGGATCTCGATGCCGTGATCGCTTTCCTCGACGCCTTCTTCCGCCACGGCTACGTCGTGCTCCGCAACACGCCCGCCGCCGCCGGTGTGGTCGCCAGGGTGGCCAACCGTCTCGGCTATCTCGTTGGCCAGAACTTCGGCTGGGTGTTCGATGTCGAGGCGAAACCGTCACCGACCGATCTGGCGTATACATCGCTTGCACTCCCCGCCCACACCGACGAGCCGTATCGGATGCCGGTGCCAGGGATCCAGCTGTTGCACTGCGTCGCCAACGAGGCACCGGGCGGCGACTCGACCCTCGTCGACGGTCTCGCCGCCGCTCTGGCGCTCGAGGTCGCTCATCCCGAGTGGCATGCGGCGCTCACCGACACCGAGGTGCTCTGGCGCTACGACATGGGCACCGACACCGTGGTCAATCGCGGGCATATTCTGGAATACGACCAGCACGGGCAGTTTCGCAAGATCAAGGTCAACACGAAGTTGGACGAGCCGATCGTGCGGCCAGGAGTCGACCTCGACGCGTTCTATGCCGGCCGTCGTTGGTTGAGCGAGTGGACCAATGATCCGACGCACCAGGTGACGTTCCGCCTTGAGCCGGGTGACGTGATGTTCATGGACAACCACCGCGCGCTGCACGGGCGAACAGCGTTCGATCCGACGCGTGGTCGTCGTCACCTACAGGGCTGCTATATCGAACATGACGGACCCGACACGATGTATCGCCTTGCGATCCGTCGCCGGCGTGCCAAGGTCTGCGGGTGAACCGCGCAGATCAATCGGCTGAGCCGACTGGGACCGTCTCGTTCCGGGCGATGGAGCACGGGACCGCCTCCGACTACGAGCTGCTCGAGCGGTACGAGCGTCAATACGCAGGCGGCCTCGCCGATCGGCTGCTCGAGACGCTCGACGGGTTGACGAACTCACTCGGCGGCTACCGGATCACACGCCTTGAACATTCGCTGCAGGCAGCGACCCGCGCCCGTCTCGACGGTGCCTCCATCGACTGGATCGTCGCCGCGCTGCTCCACGACATCGGCGACGGACTCGCCCCGCACAACCACAGCGAGTTGGCCGCCTCAATCCTGCAGCCGTATGTGCCCGCCGAGGTGCACTGGGTGGTCCAGCATCACGGCGTCTTCCAACACTACTTCTACGCCCATCACCTGGGCGGTGATCGTCATGCGCGCGACCGATTCACCGATCATCGCTGGGCCGGCCTGTGCGCCGAGTTCTGTGCCCGATGGGACCAGAACTCGTTCGATCCCGACTTCCCGATCCACGCTCTCGACTCGTTTGCCGACGAGGTGCGCGAGGTGTTCGGCCGTCCCGAGTGGGCTGACGGCGTGATCGCCGTCGGCTCCGAGTCACTCGTCGCCGGTGGAGGGCGATGAACGCAAGGCTGGTGTCGGTACCGGACGCGGCTTGGTGACAGGGTCTTCGAGCGAGTGGTACGTTCGCGGCGGGCGCTGAGGAGGGGAACCATGCGTCGAATTTCAACCGTGTGCGCCATCGCAGTCTCGATGGTCCTGGTCGCCACGCTGTCGCCGAGTGCCGCGTCCGCTGGCCACCAGCGACAACCCGCCGAACCGGGAACCGCTCGCAAGGAGATGGTCGTCACGGCGAATCCCGACGCGACCGAAGCTGCGGCACAAGTGCTGCGGTGGGGTGGGACGGCCGTTGATGCGATGATCGCTGCGCAAAGCGTGCTGGGGCTCGTCGAGCCGCAATCGAGCGGTCTCGGTGGTGGCGCGTTCGTCGTGTATTACGACGCTTGGACTGGCGAACTCACCACCTTCGACGCACGCGAAACCGCACCGGCTGCCGCGACGGGTGACCGATTTTCCGGACTCGGTTTCTTCGACGCCTGGCAGAGCGGTCTCTCGGTCGGTGTCCCAGGGATACCGCGACTCATGGAAGACCTGCACGATCGGTACGGCTGGTTGCCGATGCGCTTCTTGGTCAAAGACGCACGGCGGATGGCGCGCCGTGGCTTCGAGCTGACCGAGCGAACCAGCGACCAGGTCGCCGGTCTGCTCGCGCTCAACGCATCGTGCGACGACCGTCAGTTCTTCCGCGACCCGGATGCGTTCGAGTACTTCGCCAATCCCGACTGCACTGCAAAACCGGCGGGAACGAAGGTCCGGAATCCGGAGTACGCCCGCACACTGCGAGTCCTCGCTCGACACGGCGCCGACACGTTCTACGGCGGCAGGATCGGCGGCAACATCGTCGACGCCGTGCAGTCCGACCCGGCGATCCCGGGTGACATGACCTTGGACGACCTGCGCAACTACGAGGTCATCGAGCGCGAACCGGTGTGCTCCGGCTATCGCGGGCACGACGTGTGCGGCATGGGCCCGCCGTCGTCCGGTGCGCTCGCGGTCGGCCAGATCCTCGGCATCCTCGAAGGGTTCGACCTCGGCACCGATCCACTCGGCGAAGAGGCGGTACACCTCGTCACGCAAGCGAGTCGGCTCGCGTTCGCCGACCGCAACCGCTACGTCGGCGACAGCGACTTCGTCACCGTGCCCGTCGAGGGAATGCTCGACCCCGACTACCTCGCATCGCGTGCAGCATTGATCGGCGACGCCGACATGGGCGTTGCCGCTCCAGGTGTGCCGCCCGGCGTGTTCGACCCCGGAGCGTCGATGCTCGACGACACCGAGAGCGGTACGTCGCACATCTCGATCGTGGATCGCTACGGCAACGCGCTGTCGATGACGACCACGATCGAGAGTTCGTTCGGCAACGGCGTGCTGGTCGATGGCTTCTTGCTCAACAACGAACTTACCGACTTCTCGTTCCGGCCGGTTGACGCTGAAGGCGTGCCGATCGCCAATCGCGTGGAGCCGAACAAGCGTCCCCGGAGTTCGATGTCGCCGACGATCGTGCTCGACGCACACGGTGACGTGAAACTGGTAACCGGCTCGCCCGGCGGCTCACGCATCATCGGGTACACCGCGCAGTCGATCATCAACGTGCTCGACTTCGGACTCGACCCGCAGGCGGCGGTGGACACACCGCACTACCTCAATCGCAACGGGTCGACGGAGCTCGAGGCACCCGTTCCGGGTGTGACGCTCGACTACGACGCCGAACTGCTGAAGACGCAGCTGGAGGCGCGCGGGCACCCCGTCCAGATTCGAGACCTCACCAGTGGACTGTCGTTGATTCTCGTGGCTGATCGACAACTCATCGGCGGCGCCGACCAGCGCCGCGATGGTGCGATCGGCGGTCGTTGACGGTCATCGAGGTCGGCTCGAAAAGAAATTCGAGAAATTCCTCAAGTCCGCGGTGAAACGTGCCGATACCCCCCACACGCCCTTCTATCGCAAGGGTTCGAATCGTTCGGCCAGGCTGAATTCGTCGCCCGCCACGATCACTGCTTCCCCGCAGACGTCGATGCGCTGCATCGCGTCCATTGCCTGTGGATCGGAGCTCGTCGCGACGCGGCGTGTGCCGGTCGGCGAATCAACGATCACGATTGCGTTCGTGGGCCCGGACCGGTCGAAGAGCACCGTGTAGGCCGCGATGGTCGCTGGTCCTTCGTAGGTCGGATCGATCTCGCGCGTCTCGGTCGACGCACGTGCCGCGTCGGTGACGTCGACGAACCGGTAGCCGTTGGGGTTCGGTTCGGTGCCCCAGATCGACAAGCCGTACTTCGTCAACACTCCCGACACCGTCGTGACGAGGCCCCGTGTGCCCGGATTCGCCCGGAGGTGTTCGGCGAGTTGCGCGGTGCTGTGGAGCGCGAAGTTGTTGAACGGGCCTCCCGCGAATGGCATCGCGCCCGTGAAGCTCGTGTCGCGCCGACCCGCCATGCCGAGCGCGTCGGTGAAGATGTCGACCGCGATCGGAAAGCACGTGTAGAACTCGGCGAATTCGATGTCGTCGGGCTCGCAGCCGGCCGCTTCGAGTACCGCGTCAGCGGCGAGTTCGACGCCGACACATCGATGGATGTCGGCGCGGGCCGAGACGTCGACGGCGAGGTTTGATTCGACGAACGCTTGCGGGAACACCCACGCGTCTCGCGGGATGCCGAGCTCCTCGGCGCGAGCAGTCGAGACGAGGAGCAGCGCGGTGGCCTGGTCGACACTCCAGTTGCTGACGTGGTGCTTCGTGTACGGAAACGCAAGCATGCGCGCCGAACGGATCTCGTCGGCGGAACGCGCCGTGTCGTCCCAGCCGTGCGGGTTGGCCGCGGCGATTTCGCTGTAGCGCTCGTAGCGCCGCGAGGTGATCGTCAGGTGTTCGTCGACCGTCCTGCCGCGGTGGTGCCGCCATGCGCTGTCGATCAGTGCGTAGTAACCGACCGGCATCACGCCGAGGCCGCCTTCGATCTCATGGGTGGCGATGATCGAACCCGTCGGCTCGAGCACGACGTCGGCAACGTCGGTGTTCGGGGTGTCGACCACGTCGGCGTCTCCGATTCGGGCACGCAGGAGGCGATGCCCGGCTTCTCCGCCCACCACCAGTGCCGTGTCGATCGTGCCGTCGGCGATTGCGTTGCACGCGTCGCTCAGGAGCGTCTGCTGGGACACTCCCGGAAATGCGCTGACCGTCGTGGCGTCATGTGCTCCGATCGCGTCGGCGATCATGCGACCCGGGTTGGTGTAGGCCCATCGTCCGATCGGCACGAGTACCCGCTGGACGTTGCCGAGGACGTCGGCGTCGGCGGTCGGGGCGGCGTCGATCCCTGACTGACGGGCGGCATCGATCATGAGATCGATCGGCTCGCGAGCAGACACCGGGTCATCGTCGCGTTGGCTGACGATTCCGACGCCGATCAACACCGGCGTTCGTGGGTCGGTCGTCGGTGGGTTGGCCATCGCCTCAGATCATGCACGACGGTCCGGGTACCACTCGGATCGAGCGGCCTCGGTTCAGTCGCCGTTGCTCTTGCCGTCGAGTGAGTATCCCTTCCACTTACTGATGAACTCGGCGACCGGTTGGGATTCAGGTTCAGCGCTGACACGGGTCGCGGTGTGTGCAGCGTCGGCGTCGACGGCGGTGGGCACGCCGAGCGCGACGGCGGTCGCCACGATCGATCCGGCGACGATGCCGGTGCTGGTCGATGACATCTTCATGATGATTGCTCCTTGTTGGTCGGATGGACAATGCCGGTCTCGGTCAGTTCGCGGAGCGTCGCGATGGCGGTCGCTGCGAGATTCGGACGGGAGTCGTGGTCGCCGTCGATCACGCTGTCGAGCACCTGGCGCAGCGGTGTGTGGCCATCGAGGCGCAAGACGACCTCAGTGATCAGTGGGTCGATCACGCCCGTCACCCCGCAGGTGTTGCTCAGCGTCATCACCGCTGCGCGTGCCTGGTAGCCGTTGTCGTAGTCGAGTTGCTGATCGAGTCGGTGGGGTCCGACCAGGTCGAACCTCATGCGCTCGATTTCGTCATCGGAGGCTGCGGCGATCATTGGTCCGAGTCGGAGCGCTCGTTCGACTTGCCGACCCCCGTTGCGTGTTGAAGCTGCGGTCGCTCGATCGACGCGGCGCCACCGAGGCCCGTCGCCGTGGCGGCGATGCACCACAACCACGCCGTAGGCGATCGTGTGGATCTCCGCGGCGCGGTAGAAGTCGAGCCACCGCTCCCGGGACCGCGCGGCGTCGCGTCCGGGTCGTGACGTGTTGAGCCAGCCGTCGGCGCATTCGCTGGGCGAGTGGGTGATCCCGGTGAGCATCCAGACGTCGGCATCGACGTCGTTGATCCACCTTCGGGCCGCCTCGATCGGTGTCGTGTCGCCGCGAACGGCCCAGCTGACCGTCATGACCGCGACGCCGTCGGGTTGAAGATGGTGCGTCGCGCCGGCCAGTGCCGCTCGCGAGATCTCGTCGCCGCGCATCGTGCCATCGCGATACGCGAGGTGCGTATCTGGCGAAACGACGAAGGGCAGGTTGGCGGTGATGAGGTCGAAACGCTCGCCCAGCACCGGGTCGTAGAGATCACCGCACCGCACCTCGACGTGCTCGAGACCATTGGTGTGCGCGTTGCGCGTCGTGAACTCACACGCTCTGGGGTTCACGTCGACCGCCACCACGCTCTCCGCGCGTCGAGCTGCCAGCATCGCCAGCGAACCCGAACCGCAACCGAGGTCGAGTGCCGTTGCGATCGGCCGATCTGGAGTTGCATGCACGACCTGCGACGTCGTGAACGTGGCTCCCATGACCGCATCTGCGGCCAGCCGACTCTCGTTGCGGTCGCACTCGATGGCGAGCCCGTCGTATTCCGTGACCGTCGGGCTGCGGTCGACCTGGTGCGGTGAGGTGAGCGTGGTCATGCGGACTACAGCGCGTATGCGGTGATGTCGACGATGAAGTCGGTCGAACCGCCGCCGGCGAAGACCCTGAGTTGGCGATCGGTATCCAGCGTCGAGAAACTCGCATTGGCGAGCTGCTGTCCAGTGTTCGACCAGTTGATCGTCGACGCTGTGAGCTCGTCGGCGTCTCCCGGGCTAACCGCGAGGAATCCGCCGCCGGCTGTATTGGTCACGGTGAGGTTGTACGCCACCGCAGTCGCTCCGGCTGGGACGGCGTCGGCCATGGTCACGCTGCCGGTGGTGACATCGATCGCGTCCGACACGTCGATCGTTCGGTTGAACCCGTCGCCCAGTGGGCCTTCATTGAACCGCGAATCGTACACCCTGATCGGATCGATCACATGGAGCGCGCCACTCGATGTCGGGGTCGTCAGCGCACGCCAGGTTCCCGGCGTGCCTGCAGCGACGCAGAACCACAGCACACCGTTTGCGTCGAAGCGCATTTCGCCAGAGCCGTGGGCGTACTCGTCGTCGCGCGGGTCGGTCATGGTCGAGCGAAACTGGATGTGGCTCCGTGCCGAATCGGTCGCGCTGAGGGCCAGCGCGTGCCCGTAGTTCACCGAGTTGTCGATTCGGGCGGCGGCGCCTGCTTTGACGCCGTTGAGCACCTTGTTGCCGTACGCCAAGCCCGCGAGTGCGGCGGGAGCGCCGGCGGGCCCGAAGCCCAGGTTGTCGGTCTGCCCGGCGATCACGTCGGTCGCTGCGAGGATGCTCACCGACGGGGTCTGGT
>CALICC010000422.1 GCA_938049325.1 uncultured Ilumatobacter sp.
GGACTGCGCGTGGCGGGTCAGTTCGCGCCCGGCTATGCCATGTCGAAACACGCGGTGATCGCGTTGTCGGAAGCGACCAAGCAAGTCGGTTGGAGCGATGGCGTGCGCGTCACGTCGGTGTGTCCGGGTTTCATCGCCACCGACATGACCGGCACCTTCGGCGAGGACTCGACGACGATGATCGATCCCGACGACCTCGCCGAACTGATCGCCACGACGATCGCACTCCCCAACACCGCATCGGTCGCGCAACTCAACGTGGCCTGCCGCCTCGAGCCTCACTACTGAGTTGGTCCGAAATCTCGTCGCTCGCGACGGCTCAGGCTGGGACTACTCCTCGAGGGCCAGGACGCGGGCTCCGGTCTTCTCCACCCAGTACAGACCCCAATCGCAGAGCGGTTGGAGCAACTGTTCGAGACGCGGGCGTTCGTCTGCGGTGACGTCGTACACCACTTTCGGCGGCACTTGGTCAAAGACTTGCCGAGTGATGATGCCGTCGGCCTCGAGTTCGCGTAGCTGCTGGGTGAGCATCTTCTGAGTGATCGCTGGCATCAGCCGTCGGAGCTCCCCGTTTCGGCGCGGCTCCTGCAGCAAGTAGAAGATCAGCGGCAACTTCCACTTTCCGCCGAGTACCTCGATCGGCGCGTCGACGGGGCATTGGTACACCGGCCTCGTCGTACCGGTGGCGCTCACAGGTACTCCGCCATCCACTCGGCGACTCGCTCGACGGCTGGATCGACGAATTCGGCCTGGTCGTACAAGTCGATGTGGTTCGTCGTATCGAGCCACATCAGCTCTTTCACGCCGTCGACGCGGTCGTACGCATCCTGGGCAGCGTCGGGCGAACAGAAGTCGTCGGTACGACCATGCACGATCAACGTCGGCGTCGGGCCGATGAAGTCGGCACCGACGGCCAAGTCGACGGTCAGCAACTCGCGCACCGACAGCCGGGTCATCTGATTCTTCCAACCGAGAGCCGCAGAACGGTCCGTGCCGTAGTAGTCGAACGGTTCTTGACCCGGCATCGCGGCGGCCACGTCGGGATCGTCGGACACCGCGTTGATGTACTCGACGTTGCCGGTCGCCTGTTCGCGAGTCGCCACCTCGGCGAACTCCGCCATCATCTGGTCGTAGCCCTCCGGGCCGATTCCGGTACGCATCGAGCGGGGGTCGTTGAACGCTGCCGCGATCACTGCGAGCGACTTGATGCGGCGGTCGAACGCCGAGTGTCTGATCGCGTATCCGCCCCCCATGCAGATGCCGATGCAACCGATCCGATCGGCGTCGACCGCGTCATGATTGGCGAGGAAGCTCGTCGCCGCCCCCAGGTCGGCAAGCTTCCCCGCAGCGTCCTCGTGCTGCCGACGAAGACCACCGCTCGATCCGAAGTTTCGATGGTCAAACGCAAGTGTGACGAAGCCACGCGCGGCGAGCATCTCCGCGTAATGTCCGGTCACCTGTTCCTTCACGCCGGTGAATGGTCCGGTCAGCACGATCGCTGGCAGCGGCGCCTCGGCGGCGGGGTCCGGCAGGCGTAAATGCCCAGCGAGTGAGATCCCGTCAACCGGGATGTCGACGTCGACGGGTGGATTCGTGAGCGTGGTCATCGGGTTGTCTCCTGGAGCAGGTGGTTGGACGGATCGCGAGAATACTGCTTGCCGAAATCCTCGACGACGGGCCGACTCGACGACGAGTCACCTCGACGCAGCAATGGCAGCCCAAGTGTTGTGAGCTGAGAACTTCGACGGTGCGGCCCGGGGCTCATGGTTCCAACGTGGCGAGTACCGGCTCGATACTCAGTTCCATCAGGAACAGGAGTCGCTCGTCGGCGACCATCCCGCGCATGTGCTTCACGACGGCGTCATGGCGTTCTTGCGCGCTGACGTGGCGCTGCTCCCCGACGACGCCGACAAACGCGCGCACGTAGTCAGCCTGTCGACGCAAGACCGAGACGTCAGCGATCGCTCCATGGCCACCGTGGAGTCGTGCTGACACCGGCAGCTCTCGCTCGAGTCGCTCGAGCGTGTCGAGCCATGCGACGTGGTGACCGTCGAGGAGGTACGCATGCGCTTCGTTGTTCGCTATGTCGCCGGAGAACACGATGTCGTCGCCCAGCGTGAAGAGCGTGTCGGCATGAGATTCGCCCGCGCCGAGGGCCGTCACCTCGAAGGTGACGCCGCCGAGACTCAGCGGCTCATCGGGACTGATGATGCGATCCGGGAAACGACGCGCAGCGGGCCACTCGCTTCCCATCATCGGAGCGACGATCTCGTTCTTCTCGGCGTCGTCGCGTTCGATCACCGCCGCGACGTCGGCGGTTGCAATCATCGGAGCGTCGGTTCCGTCGAGCAGGACCGCCGATCCGGCGTAGTGGTCTGGGTGTGGATGCGTGATGACGAGGCCGACGATGGGCCGTCCGATTTCGTCGGCGACCTGACGCAAGGCCCCGGCGTCCGACACGGTGAGTTGTCCATCGACAATGACCAGCCCATCGGGGGCCTCGACGATGTAGCTGTTGACCGCCATGGCGGTGCCTTCGACC
>CALICC010000423.1 GCA_938049325.1 uncultured Ilumatobacter sp.
GAAACGGATCGCTGCGTCGCGGGTGATCTCGACGTGCTGACGCTGATCGTCGCCGACCGGCACTTCGTCGGTGTCGTACAGCAAGATGTCGGCTGCCTGCAGGGCCGGATACGAGAACAATCCAGCCGACAGGAACTGGCCCTCGCGCTTGTTCGACTTGTCTTTGAACTGCGTCATGCGCGACAGCTCGCCGAAGCTGATGTTGCACTGCATGATCCAGCCGAGCTGACTGTGCTCGGCGATGTGGCTCTGTGCGAAGACCGTGGCCACGTCCGGGTCGAGGCCGACGGCAAACAGCATGGCGCCGAGCGACACGGTGGCGTCACCGACGGTGCCGGGAGTTTCGGTGACCGTCAACGCATGCAGATCGACGATGCCGTGGAACGCGTCGCGCTCGTGCTGGCCTTCGACCCACTTCCGCAACGCACCCAGGTAGTTCCCGAGATGAACATCGCCCGTTGGTTGCATGCATGACAGCACGCGCTTTTTGTCGCTCACCCGGCCGACGCTAGCGGTCCATGCCGGAGCTCCGGGCTACGGTTTGGCCATGAATACCCACGTGGCGCACGACCAAGCGGCACCGGCGGCGCCAACCATCGTCGACGCCGACATCCGGGCTGACCTTCAAGACGCCCACGCATCCTTCGTCGAGGCGCTCGGTGATCCCGGCACCTGGTGGACCGGAGCGGAGCGCGTGGCGATCGTCGACGAAGCGCGGCGAGCGATGGAGCACGCCCAGCGGCCTCCGTGGGAGGCCCCATCGACCATCACCGGCATGATCGGTGACGGCCACCCGCTCCCGCTGTGGGCGATCGACGCCGTGTGGCGAATCACGAACCATCCGGGCACGACAACCGCCGACTGGTACGCGTCGATCATCGAACAGTCCGATGCCGACCTCACCGACCGCGACGGAGCCAGGAGCTACGTCGAACTCGTTGCCGTGGTGGCGCCGATGAACGCGATCGACCGGTTCGCTGACGTCATGGGCCTCGCTCGGCTGCCGTTGCCCGCTCCGGTTGCCGGAGCACCGAGCCGACACGCTCCCGAATCCAGCGTTCAACGTCATTGGGTGCCGACCGTGAACATGGCCGGCGCGAACGTCTTCAAGGCGCTGTCGGCGGTTCCGGCAGCGAGCGCAGCGATGCGACCGGTCAGCGCATCGCACTACGTTCCAGAGGACGCGATCGTGGGCGACCTCACCTGGTGTCGTGACACGCTGAGTCGTGCGCAGATCGAACTGGTGGCGGCCGCTACCTCGATGGCCAACGAGTGCTTCTATTGAACGACCTCACACGCACTCCTGCTCGGTCTGAGCGGTGACGACAACATCGATCCCACCCAACTCGCACGAGGCGCAGGTGTCGAGCACGGGGCGCTGCTCGTCGACATGGTGCACGCAATCACCGGAGGTGATCTCGGCGTGATCGACCAACACAAAGCTCTCATGGATGACACCATCGGTGTTGACGCGCGCACGGATGCGATCGCCGTGTACGCCAACTTCTCGATGATGACACGCATCGCCGATGCGACGGGAACGCCGCTCGACGCTGGTTCGACAGCGATCTCCGAGACGCTGCGCGCCGATCTCGGACTGGACGACTTCATCTCATCCCGAATGTGATCGCCAACGCGGAGTTGTCGTCAGCGCGTCAGGTATCTCGAAATCACACGGGTGTAAGCAACGGGCTATAGGCTTGCCGCAATGGCTGTTGACGTGACCACCCCTGTGTATGAGGGGCCCTTTGACCTGTTGTTGCAGCTGATCCTCAAAGACCAGGTCGACATCTACGAAGTCAATCTTTCGTTGATCGTCGATGCGTATCTCACCGAGATCGAAAAGATGCAAGAGCTCGACCTCGACGTCACCACCGGGTTCTTGCTGATTGCCGCAACGCTGGTCGAATTGAAGGCGCGGCGGCTCCTTCCGAACCAGGCCGACATGGATCTCGACGAAGAGTTCGCACTGTGGGAAGAACGCGACCTGCTCTTGGCCCGCCTTCTCGAAGCGAAGACGTTCAAGGACGTAGCCGGCGTGTTCTCCCAGTTGGCAGACGACGCGGATCGCTGTTTCCCGCGCTCTGTTGGTGCCGACGAACGATTTGCTGACGTCACGCCCGATCTTCTCGAAGGCACCAGCCTGAAGAGCCTGCAGCGCGCGGCGATCCGGGCGCTGACGCCGCGGCCCGTTCCGGTTGTCGACCTGTTCCACGTCAACCCGATCAAGGTGACCGTTGCCGACGCTGTTGCCGAGCTCCTCGACGAACTGCCACGCGCCGGCCGCATCACGTTCCGGCGCCTCACCGCCGACCTCGGCGATCGCATCGAAGTCATCGTGCGCTTCCTGGCGCTGCTCGAACTGTTCAAGCAGGGTGCGATCGAACTCGAGCAACCCGAGCGTTTCGGTGATATCGAAGTGATCTGGGCGCCCGACGAGGGCCTCGACACCGACTCCATTCTCATCGACGCCTACGACGGCTGATCGCGAACACACGCTCATGAGTGACACGAACGACGAACCGCTGGACACCAGCCTCGACATGGGCCTTGACGCCGACGCTGATGGTGCCGCCGAACCGGCTGACGAATCAGACGGCGACCGAGAGGACCGCATCAGCGAGTACAAGCGGGCGATTGAAGCCATCGTGCTGGTCTCACACGATCCGGTCCCATTCGACCTGCTGGCACAGCTGCTGGAGCAGCCGACCGTCTTGATCGAGCAGTGGTGCGACGAGCTCTCGATCCGGTACCGCAACGACGGCAACGGATTCGAGCTGGTTCGTGTGGCCGGTGGCGTTCGCTACCAAACAGCGTCCGACCTCACGCCCTACGTCGAACGGTTCTTGATGCACGACCAGCGTGCCCGGTTGTCGGGGGCGGCGCTCGAAACCCTCGCAATCGTGGCGTACAAGCAGCCGATCTCGCGCGCTCAGGTCGCAGGCATCCGTGGCGTCGACCCTGACGGGGTTCTGCGCACGCTCCAGGCGCGTGGCTACATCGACGAAATCGGACGCGACGACGGTCCCGGTCAGGCAATTCTGTTCGGGACGACCCCCTCATTTCTCGAACGCCTCGGCCTCGAGTCGGTCGACGACCTTCCGCCGATCGCCGAATTCATCCCGGGCCCCGACGTCGTCGAAGCACTCGAGCACGGGCTCCGCGTCACGCCCACGATCGACGTCACAACGGCGCCCGTCAGTGACCTGTCGTCGCCCGGTAGCGAGTCATCCAGCGACGAGCTGTCCGGCGATGTCGAACCGGCAGCCGATGAAGGTGAGCCGCCCGCAGCGGCGCCGGACCGCGATGCTGGCGACGCTGATGAGTGACACGCCCGGGTGGGACCCACCCAAGGTCGAAGCGCCGCTCTGGGAGCAGAACGCAGCGCAGAGCGCGTCGATGCCGCAGGGTGAGCGGCTACAGAAGGTGCTCGCCGCCGTCGGCTTCGGAAGTCGTCGTACGTGCGACGACCTCATCGCAGCAGGTCGCGTCACGGTCAACGGCGAAGTCGCAGTGCTCGGCCGCCGCGTCAACGCCGACAACGACCTCGTCGAAGTGGATGGTGCACCGATCGGAGTCCGTCCCGACCTCGTGTACTACATCCTCAACAAGCCGGCTGGTGTCGTCTCGACCAGCAAAGACACCCACGATCGCCGCACGATCATGGACATCGTTCCCACCGATCCGCGGGTGTTCTCGATCGGTCGCCTCGACACCGAGAGCGAAGGCTTGCTGCTCATCACGAACGACGGTCAGCTGGCGAATCGCATTGCGCACCCGAGCCACGGCGTCGACAAGGAATACCTCGTCGAAGTCGGCGGTGGGGAAGTGTCGCCTGGCGGTATTCGTCGGCTGCGCGACGGCGTCGAGCTCGAAGATGGTCTCACGGCGCCGGCGAAGGTCTCACAGCCCGACCCCGGCGTGCTGCGCGTCGTGATCCACGAAGGAAAGAACCGGCAGATCCGTCGCATGTGCGACGCGATCGGCCATCCCGTGACGCGACTCATCCGAACACGGATCGGCCCACTGTCTGACCGGACACTGCAACCGGGTGAATGGCGCGAGTGGACCACCGAAGAACGCAACGCCATGGTGGCAGCCGTCGCAAGTACGATCCCCCGTCGTGACTGACTCGAGCGCCGACACCGCGCAGCGGCGCGCCAACGTGATCGGGCTCGGACTCATCGGCGGCTCGGTCGCGGTTGCGCTCCGAGAGCGCGGCTGGCATGTGTCAGGCACCGATGGTCGCCACGACACCGTGGCGCTGGCCGTCGAGCGCGACATCATCGATGCCGCCGACCTCGACGTCGATGCCGAGATCACGTTCGTCGCGGTGCCGGTCCTCGGTGTGGTCGACGCAGTACGCAAGGCGCTGGTTGAGACCAACGGCCTGGTGACCGATGTCGGCAGCGTGAAGTCCCCGGTGTGCTCAGCCATCGACGATCCACGCTTCATCGGCGGGCACCCGATGGCGGGAAGCGAATACGACGGGCTCGCTGGTGCTGATCCACAGCTGTTCGACGGGGCGATTTGGGTGCTGACGCCCGATGGCGATGCCGACGACGCTGCGTTTGCCCAGTTGAACGGCATCGTGTCGTCACTCGGCGCCGAGGTCGTGGCGGTCACCCCAGAACGTCACGACGAGGTCGTCGCTGTCGTGAGCCATGTGCCGCACCTGACCGCAGCCTCGCTGATGGGCGTTGCTGCAAAGCACTCGATGGAACACGCCGCGCTGCTGCGGCTTGCAGCGGGCGGCTTCCGCGACATGACCCGTGTGGCGAGCGGACGCCCCGATATCTGGCTCGACATCTGCACGGAGAACCAAACCGCGATCGTTGCCACGCTCGACGACCTGATCGACGAACTCGGCGCGGTGCGCACTGCCATCGCCGCCGGCGCAACCGACGACCTCGGTGACCGCCTCAACCGCGCTCGTGACGCCCGCGCAAATCTGCCGAATCGCATCGTGCACCCAGAGAACCTCGCCGAGATCCGCATTCCGATTCCCGACCGCACCGGTGCAGCCGCCGAAGTCTTCGTTCTTGCCGCCGACCTCAGCGTCAACATCGCCAACTTCGAAGTCGTGCACAACGCCGAGCGTCAGCGTGGCATCGCTGTCGTGCTCATCGACCAGGCGCACACCGACGTCTTCCGCGGCGGACTCATCGCCCGAGGCTTCCACCCATCGGTTCAGGAGTTGGCATGACGAACGACGTCGCAACCGTTCGTCGCGCTGTCGGGCCGATCATCGCCGACGTGGTGGTGCCACCGTCGAAGAGCATCGCCAACCGTGCGCTGATCTGTGCCGCGCTTGCCGACGGTGAGTCGGAGATCCGCGGACTCGCACCGGGCGACGACACCAAAGCAATGATCGACTGCCTCGGTGCGCTCGGCGTGCCCGTCGGTGTGAGCGAGGTCGAAGGTCGACTCGTCGGCGCGGTCATCGGCACGGGAGGTGCGTTCCCCACCGGCCCCGTCACCCTGAACACTCGTCTCGCCGGGACCACATCTCGTTTCATTACCGCGGTGG
Organism: uncultured Ilumatobacter sp.; assembly: GCA_938049325.1. GTDB lineage: Bacteria > Actinomycetota > Acidimicrobiia > Acidimicrobiales > Ilumatobacteraceae > Ilumatobacter_A. Next base: position 5,531 of record CALICC010000423.1, read on the forward strand.
CATCGCTCGGCCCGGGTCCCTATGTCATCGACGGAGACGCGCCGCTGCGCGCCCGACCGATGGGTCCGCTCCACGATTCGTTGCATTCGCTCGGCGCTCGGCTCGAACCGGGTGAGACCTGGGGGCACCTGCCCGTCACGGTGTCAGGGCCTGTCGGTGGTGCTGATGCGATCATGATGCCCGGCGACGTCTCGAGTCAGTACGTCACGGCGCTCATGCTGATCGCCCCGATGATCCGCGATGGATTGCGGCTCGGGCTTTCCACCGAACTGGTCAGCCGGCCATACATCGAGATCACCAAGTCGGTGATGTCAGCCTTTGGCGCAGACGACGTCGACATCGCTCACCGTCACGTACACGTGTCGGAGGGTTCCTACTTCTCAACGACCTATGACGTCGAGGCCGACGCGTCGTCGGCGAGCTACCCGCTCGCCGCAGCGGCGATCGTGGGTGGTGCGGTGAGCGTCAAGGGCCTGGGTCGCTCGTCGCTCCAAGGTGACGCAACGTTCTGTGATCTCCTGGAGCAGATGGGCTGTCTCGTGACCGTCGGCCCGGATTCGACCGTCGTGATGCGGCGCCGGGACACGCCGCTACATGGCATCGACGTCGACATGGCCGATGTCTCCGACCTCGTGCCGACGATGGCAGTCGTGGCAACGCAAGCAACGTCGCCAACACGAATCACCGGGGTCGGATTCATCCGCGGCAAAGAGAGTGACCGCCTTGGTGATCTGGCCGCCGAGTTGGGCAAGCTCGGTGCAGACATCACCGTTGACGACGACGGATTGACCATCGTGCCGACCGATCTGCTGCACGGCGCGCGCCTCGACACACATCACGACCACCGCCTAGCGATGGCATTCGGGCTGCTCGGCCTCGTGGTCGACGGCATCGAGATCGCCGAGCCGGGCGTCGTGTCCAAGAGTTGGCCGGGCTACTGGGACGCATTGGACGAGCTGCCGTCGAGGCTCACGTGACTGCGCACGTTGCCGCGTTCGACGTCGACGGCACCATCACGACTCGTGATTGCGTCGTTCCATTTATGCGCCGCGTGACCGGCGCCCGGCGTATCGTCCCGAAGCTCCTCCTCCGACCCGACACGCTGGTGCCCACGGTATTGCGTCGCGACAGAGACCGGTTGAAGGCGCTCGGGGCCGCAGCGGCGTTTGGCGGCCATCGGTACGACGAGCTTCTTGCTGCAGGCTCCGATTTCGCGCGCCACGTTCACGACACCTGGTTGCGGTCCGACACCGTGGCGACGTTGCGTGAGCACATTCGCCGCGGCGACGACGTGGTGCTCGTGTCGGCATCGTTCGAGGTGTACCTGCGGCCGTTGGCGGAGCTGCTCGACGTGCGCCACGTGCTGGGAGCGCGTCTCGAAGTGCGTGAGGGCATCGCCACCGGAGCGCTCGAGGGAGCTAATTGTCGCGGTGCCGAGAAGGTACGACGTCTGCACGAGTGGTTGGCGGGCGAACACGGCGGGCGGTCCAATGTCCACGTCGACGCGTACGGAGACTCCGCAGGCGATCGCGAATTGCTGGCCGATGCAGACGAGGCGCACTGGCTGACGCCGAACGGAGCGGCCGCGTGACCGCAGGTGGCCTGACGCTGCCGCCCGTCGCGGACCGTTCGATCGGACGTGCCGTCGTGGCGGCGATGCGACCGAAGCAATGGCTCAAGAACGTCCTCGTCTTCGCAGCGCCTGGCGCCGCGGGAGTCCTCGACCAGCTCGACGACCTGGCGACCACACTGATTGCATTCGTCGCGTTCTGTCTTGCGGCGAGCGGGATCTACGTCTGGAACGACCTCAAAGACGTCGAGGCCGACCGACTGCACCCCAAGAAGCGTCATCGGCCCTTTGCGGCGGGTCACGTGCCCATGACTGCGGCACGCGCAATGGGAGTGGTCCTTCCGATCGCGGCCCTTGCGGTTGCGGGAGCGACCGGACGGTGGCAAACCGTCGCGATCGTCGCGGTCTATCTGGTGCTCACTTTGAACTACACGGTGTGGCTCAAGGAGGTGGCGATCATCGACCTGCTCGCCGTGGCGTCCGGCTTCGTGCTTCGAGCTGCAGCGGGAGCCGTCGCGGTCGACGTGCCGATGTCGCGGTGGTTCGTGTTGTGCATCACGTTTGGTTCGTTGTTCATCGTGATCGGCAAGCGCTACGCCGAGTTGAACGAGATGGGGGAGGGCGCCGGAACACGCGCCACGCTCGAGACGTACACCCCTGGCTTTCTTCGAATGCTGCTGTCGGTCAGCCTCGGTGGTGCATTGATCAGCTACTGCGTCTGGGCATTCGAGACCAGCGAGATCGTCGACTCGTCCGATCTCCCGTTTTATGAACTGACCATCGTCCCGATGATCGCTGCACTGTTCCGCTACCTGCTCGTGCTCGAGCGAGGTGAGGGCTCTGCGCCTGAAGACGTGTTCGCCAGCGATCGAGTGCTGCAGCTCGCTGGGCTGCTCTGGATCATCATCTACGGAATCGCGGTGTACACGGCATGACGTCGAGCAAACCTGACCTGAGCGCGACGATGGACCTCGTTGCCGACGTTGAAGGCTGGATGAGCCCCGGGCAGGGCGCCACGCTGTACGACGCAGCCGAGCGGTGCCCCGACGATGGCCTCATCGTCGAGATCGGAAGCTTTCGAGGTCGCTCGACGATCGTTCTGGCCACGGCGTCGGATCCATCCGTTCGGGTGGTCGCCATCGATCCGCACGCCGGAAACGACCGCGGCCCACAGGAAATCGACGGCTTCGTCGAAGAGGCTGCCGACGACAACACCGTGTTCAACACCAACCTGGCCGACGCTGGTGTCGCCGAGCGTGTCGAGCACATTCGCGAGTTCTCCGACACGGCCTTCGGCATGGTCGATGGTCCGGTCGATGTCTTGTACATCGATGGGGCTCATCGTTATGCGCCTGCGCTCGCCGACATCCAGTCGTGGGGTGATCGTGTTGGCGATCGAGGCACGATGTTGATCCACGATTCGTTCTCGTCGATCGGGGTCACGCTGGCGATTCTGCGTTCACTGGTGTTCGGCTCACGGTTCCGGTATGTCGGCCGATCGCGATCGATGACGATTTACCGCGCCGACCTCGGTGGTGGAATCGGCGCCCGGTTGCGCAATGCGGCCCGTCAGCTTGCGGAGTTGCCGTGGTTCGCGAAGAACGTGGCCCTCAAAGTGATCCTGACGGCGAAGGGCGGCATGCTGTGGAAGCTGGCCGGGCGACCCGAACCCGAGTGGCCGTACTGAGCTCGATGGCGCGTTGAGGCCAGGTTGATGGTCAACGGGTTGGCCATCGTGCGGCAGTAGCATCGAGGCCTCGTGGAAACCGAACAGCGTGCACTCTCCGGCTGGGGCCGAACGGCTCCGACCGTGGCCGCGCGTGTGCGTGCGACCGCCGACGAGCTGCAGACCGACCACGGGTTTTCGGCGCTGCACAACGGGCGCGGAGCGATTGCTCGAGGGCTCGGCCGTTCCTACGGCGACCCTGCGCAGAACGGTGGCGGCACCGTCATCGAGCTCCAGCCGGGTGCCGACCCGATTCGAATCGACGCGGTGAACGGCATCGCGACCGTCGATGCAGGTGTGAGCCTCGACGCACTGCTGCGCGAGATCGTTCCTCAGGGTTGGTTCGTTCCGGTCACACCCGGTACCCGGTTCGTCACGGTCGGCGGGTCAGTCGCCAGTGACATCCACGGCAAGAATCACCACGCCGATGGCAGTTTCGGTGCTCACGTGACACACATGGATCTGCTGCTCGCCGACGGATCGCTACGGTCGATCACGCCCACGTCCGACCCTGAATTGTGGTGGGCGACCATCGGTGGGATGGGCTTGACCGGGCTGATCACGAGCGTGTCGTTCTCGCTGATCCCGATTGAGAGCCGCCACTGCGTCGTCGACACACAGCGCGTGCCACACCTCGACGCATTGATCGAGAAAATGGAGGCGAGCGATCATCTGTACCGCTACTCGGTGGCGTGGATCGATCTCGTGGCAACCGGCAAGCATCTCGGTCGGTCGGTGCTGTCGATGGGCAACCACGCCTCGCTCGACGACCTGGCCGAACTCAACCCGAAGGCGCTCGAGAGTCCGCTCGACTTCAGTCCGGCCGTCTTCCCCGACATCCCGTCTCAGCCGATGAATGTCTGGAGCCGCAATGCGGTGCGAGCCTTCAACGAGGTTTGGTATCGCAAGGCGCCCAAGCAACGCCATGGGACCGAATCGTTGACCGGCTACTTCCACCCGCTCGACATGGCGGGGCAGTGGACTCGCCTGTACGGGCGCCACGGCTTTCTGCAGTATCAGTTCGTGGTGCCCTTCGACGCCATCGACACGATGCGCACGATCATCACGAAGATCTCTGAGGAAGGCCACGCCAGTTTCCTCGCCGTGCTCAAGCGAATGGGAGCTGAGAGCGGTGGCCTCCTGAGCTTTCCGAAGCCGGGCTGGACACTCACGTACGATCTGCCGGCCGGTGTCGAGGGCTTGGGGCCATGGCTCGCCGAACTCGATGAACTCGTGCTCGGCGTCGGTGGCCGGCACTATCTCGCCAAAGACGCATTGGCGACGCCGTCGGTGATCGCCGCGGGCTACCCGCGCCTCGACGAATGGAAGTCCATTCGTCGCTCTGTCGACCCCGATGGCGTCTGGGTGAGTGACCAGGCCCGCCGTCTCGACCTCCTCTGACCGTCAAACCCTGGGAACTCTCATGCTGAACGCCTTCGAACAACCTCAGAACATTCTCGTACTCGGGGGTCGCAGCGACATCGCTCATGCGATCGTGCGCGAGCTCTCGTCGTCAGCGCTGTCGAAGGTGATGTTGGCGCAGCGGGGCGGGGGAGCCGCCAGCATCGAGGGGTTGCCTGGCGAGGTCACCGTCACGGCGGTCGGCTTCGACGCAACGGATCATGCCGGGCACGAGCAGTTCATCGCCGACGTCGTTGCTGAGCACGGCGATCTCGACGTCGTGATTCAGGCGTTCGGGCAACTCGGTGGTGAGTCGGTCAACAGCGACCCGGCCGCAGCCGGTCAGCTGGCCGATGTGAACTTCTCTGGTGCAGTGAGTTCTGGGCTCGCGGTGGCCAACCACCTCAAAGCGCAGGGCCACGGCGTGCTCGTTGTGCTGTCGAGTGTGGCCGGAGTGCGAACTCGGCCCTCGAACTTCGTCTACGGGGCCACCAAGGCCGGACAAGACGCGTTTGCCACCGGGCTCGGCCATGCCGTTGCGGGGTCAGGTGCGCGAGTCATGGCGGTGCGGCCCGGATTCGTCCGCTCGGAGATGACCGAAGGGCTCGAGGAAGCGCCGTTCGCGTGTGACCCAGAAGACGTTGCCAAGGCCGTGGCCGAAGGCCTCAAGAAGAAGAAGTCGGTCGTGTGGGCGCCGGGCATCTTGCGTGTCGTTTTCACCGTTCTGCGAATTCTGCCGGGCTTCGCCTGGCGCAAACTCGACCGCTGACCGTCACGGTCCGGGGTAGGGGTCGGCGCTCACGCT
>CALICC010000424.1 GCA_938049325.1 uncultured Ilumatobacter sp.
CCCCAACTGCTCGACGAGCTTCGCGAACGTCGCCAACTGACCGTCGGTGAACTCGACGGAGTCCACACTCATTTCGTCAGCGACCGCGAGATGCGTGAAAGCCCCGGCCAACCGAACCGCGGGGGCACGGTCGGCTACGGCACTGGCCAGCGACACCGCCGCGTGCGGATGCGCGCCGACGCGCTGCATGCCCGTATCGACCTTCATGTGGACGGGCAGACCGACGGGCCGCTCAGCGACCAACGCATCGAGAAACGTCCGGTTGTACACGGTTGGGGTCAGGCGGAACTCCACGATGTGTGGCGCCGACTCGGGCGGCTGCTCGCTCAACAACAGAATCGGCGCATCGATCCCGGCGCGCCGCAGTTCGATGCCCTCCTGCACCAGCGCGACACACAACCCTTCCGCCCCGGCGGAGATCGCTGCGAGCGCGACGTCGACCGCGCCGTGGCCGTACCCGTCTGCCTTGACGACGGCCCACACTGCCGAAGGTGCGACGCGCTCTCGGATCACGGTGATGTTGTGCGCGATGGCGGCCAGGTCGATCTCGGCCCACGCCCAGCGCACGTTACCCGAGGTCATGGCAGTGACTCGATCGTTTCCGGCAACGCGTCGATGAGGTCACCGGCCAGCAGCCCCACCGACGGTCGGCGGCGCGAGGCGTCGGCGTGAATCCACGCCGACGCGGCCGCGGCACGCAGCGGGTCGAGCCCACCGGCGAGCGCAGCACCGATCAGGCCGGCGAGGACGTCACCGCTCCCGGCTGTGGCCAGCCGTTGGTCACCGCGGTCGACCAAGAGCACTTCACCATCGGGACCAGCGATCACCGTCGTCGGGCCCTTGAGCAATACGGTCGTGCGCATGGATTCGGCGGCCGCACGCGTGTCGGCGATGCGGTCCGGGCCAGGGGGCGCACCCGTCAGCGTCTTGAACTCGCCGTCGTGTGGCGTCATCACACTCATGCCGCCGATCCAGGCAAGGTCTTTCACCGCTGTCAGCGCATCGCCATCGATCACGATCGCCAGATCGGCGCGATCGACGCACGCCCGAGTCGAGTGCATCACGCCATCATCGCGGCCCAGCCCCGGTCCGATGACGAGCGCCGAGAATCGGTCGATGTCGCGCATTGCTTCGTCGGCAAATCCTGTTGCAGGAACATGATGTTGCACCACCTCACTGCGCGTCGATGGCACGCACCCGGGGGCTGACAACGAGATCAGTCCACTTCCGGCGCGAGCTGCGGCAGCCACACACAGCTCGGCTGCGCCGGGCATCGATGCGCTGCCGGCGATCACCTTGACGGCCCCAAGCCACTTGTGTGCGTCGACGCGGCGCTGTGGCCACCAGGCCCCCACGTCGGCGGCCCCGACGATCCGGCATCGCGACACACTCACGTCGAGGCCGATGTCGACCACCCGCACCTTCCCCGCCAGTGCCGGACCTTCGCCGAACAACAGGCCGGGCTTGAACGCTTGAAACGTGACCGTCACCTCGGCAGCCAACACGTCGCCTGACGCAGTTCCGGTCAACGCGTCCAGGCCACTCGGCACGTCGACAGCGAGCACGCGTGTGGCGCCGATGCGGGGAGGCGTCCACGCACTTCCTGGCCGCGGTGCATACCCGGTGCCGAACGCGGCATCGATCACAAGGTCGCAGGTCGGTAGGGCGGCCGGGCACGAGGCCACGTCGTGAACGACGACGCGCACACCCCGCTGCCGCAACCGGCGCGCCGCCTCGCGACCGTCAGCACCATTGTTTCCTCGCCCGGCGATGACGTGCACGACGCGGCCGTAGGCGCCACCCAACATCGTGAGCGCCTGGCGAGCGACCGCTGCACCGGCTCGACGGACCAGCTCGTCGAGAGGCTCGGGCGCAGCACGGTCGACGGCCCGCATCTCTTCGGGCGTGACGACCGGGATCATGGAGTACCGAACCTCAGCCGATCAGCGTTTCTCTGAGTTCGCGCTTGAGGAACTTGCCGCTTGCGTTTCGAGGAAGCGCATCGTTCATGAACCAGACGCGTTCGGGGATCTTGAACTTGGCCAATTTGTCGGCGAGGAAATCGGTGAGTGTGGATTCGTCGAGCGACGTCCCCGGAGCCACGACGATGGCGACGCCGACGATCTCACCGAGACGATCGTCGGGAACGCCGAACACGGCGGCCTCGGCAACTGCCGGATGTTCATAGATGGCCGCCTCGACCTCCGAGCAGTAGACGTTTTCGCCGCCGCGCAGCAGCATGTCTTTGGCACGGTCGACGATGAACACGAATCCGTCGTCGTCGATCGTCGCGATGTCGCCGGTTCGGAACCAACCGTCTTGAATGGCGTCGGCGGTTGCTTCCTCACGGTTGAGGTAGCCCTTGATCACGACCGCACCGCGGACGCACAGCTCGCCGCGACCGCCCTGTTCGGTGACTTCGTTGCCCGCATCGTCGACCAGCTTGGCGTCGAGGACGGGAACGACTCGGCCACACGATGACGGCTTGGCGACGTACAGCGAGCCGGAGTTGGCGGTGACGATGCCGTGGGTTTCGGTGAGGCCGTAGCCGGTACTCGGCGCTCCACCTTTGAGCGAGCTGTCGATCTTCTCGACGAGGTCGGGCTGAAGTGGCGCACCGCCACCGCCCATGCCAGCGAGCGATGACGTGTCGCGGCGGTCCCAGTCGTCGTGCATCAGCATCTCGCGACTCATCGTCGGCACGCCCGAGAAGTTCGTGACTCGTTCGCGCTCGATGAGTTCGAGCGCACGGCCGGCGTCCCACTTGTGCAAGAACACGATGCGCGAGCCCGAGATGGTGGCGGGGTGCAACAAGCAGTTGTTCGCTGTGACGTGAAAGAGCGGCGTCGGCGCCATGAAGACGTTCTGCGGTGCCTCAGCGTCAGCGAGGTCAGGCAGCCCCGACGTCGAGCCGACCTTGGCCTCAGCAGCGTTGCCGACGGCTGCCATGAACGCGAGGTTCAGGAGGTTGTGCACCGACCCGCGATGGGTGAGCTGCGCACCTTTGGGAAACCCTGTCGTTCCCGAGGTGTAGAAGATGCACGCGTCGTCGTCGGGATCGATCTCCGCTGGCGGCAGGGTCGTCGGCGCGGATGCCGGGTCGACGACATCGGCCCAGCGCGACGCGTCGTCGGGCAGGTCACCGTCATGGCGGACCGCGATCACGTGGAGCGGCTGGCCGTTCTCGCCTGAGCGCAGGTCGTCGAGAATCGGAGCAACACGCTCGACTCGTTCAGTGTCGGCAATGAGAACCTTCGGGCGGCAGTCGGACAGGCCGTACTTCATCTCGTCGGTGGTCCACCACGCATTCATACCGACGCAGGCGGCGCCGACCGACACGATGGCCCAGTACGAGAACACCCATTCGGGATAGTTGCGCATCGACACTGCGACTCGGTCGCCGCGGCCGACGCCGTGTTCGTCGACCAGGTGGTGCGCGAGTGACTTGACGATCGCGTCGGCCTCGCCGTAGGTGTAGCGCTCGTCTTCGAACACGACGTAGTCACGATCGGCGTACCCGGCCGAGAGTTCCCACACGAACCGCATCGACGGGAGTTCGGACTCGAAGACGCGCATCGGGACGCCACGAACCTCGACTTCTTTCATCGCGAACTGGGCACCGGGTGCCGTCAGTTCTTCCCACGCTTCGGCGAACTCTTCGATCATGCCCTCATGTTGGCAGTGTCGGGTCACCGCCGCCAACAGCGACGACGTATGCGCCCGCCGTCGACGCAGAGTGGGTCAATGAGAGGTGCCAGGTGACGACGCCGGCCTCGGCAGCGAGTCGGGCCGCAGTCCCTGTCACAACAAGCGATGGGGCCCCGGATTCGGCGCGTTCGACCCAGACATCGTGGAAGCCAAACGCTCCCAAACCGAGTCCGAGCGACTTCATGACCGCCTCGCGAGCAGCGAACCGAGCAGCCAACGAGGGCACCGGGTCAGCCTTCGGGTCGACGTAGGCCAGTTCCGACTCGGTGAACAGCCGGGTGCGCATCGACGGCGTACGCGTCAACGACGTGCGAAACCGCTCGATGTCAACAAGGTCGATCCCGATCCCGACGATCACGGTCGATACCTCCCGCACCACGGGACAGAACGCCCCGACCGAGGACAAGCGAGTCGAGCGCCAGCCCGAGAAAACGATCGCCGGGGCGAAGCCCCGGAGACGGCGCCAGCCGTCACGCCGACGAAGGCGGCGTCGATCGCCAGAGCTCAGCGGTGTCGATGATCGGTCCGATCAGCAGGCGTTCGACAGGGATCTCACCGAGCAACGACTCGTCGAAGTCGCCTTCGGTTTCGGTGACGGTGTCGACGAGCCGGTCGTAGCGGCGGTCATATCCCTGCAGCACTCCTCGCATCACGTCGGCGGGGCGGGTGTCGTGGAACTTGACGTGCAAGAGCGTGAGACCGGTGGTCTCGGCACCCTTGACCTCCGGCACGAAGATGAGCGTGCGTTGGTCGCTGCGACCCGTGCCGACCAGCACTTCGCGTTCGGTTGCCACGCGGTGTTTGGTGCCGCGCAGCGTGCTGACACCGTCGACGCGGCTCGGCAGTTCGCGCGACACGCCACCGCGGTCGATGATCGAGATGGTCGAGCTCTCGGGGTCGATGCCGTAGCGCGTGAAGCCGCGAACGTCAGCGACCGCTGGGTCGAGGTCGGCGAGGATCTTGAGCGTGCGGTAGCTGAGGACGTCGCGCCCGGCGCCGGCTTGGATGACGGCCTGCACGAGTGGCCGGTCGATGATGCCTTCGTCGCTACGTGAGATGCCCACGGTGACCGTTTTGGCCTGGTGCTTGATCGTGTCGACCGGGCGCGTCAGTTCGTCGACGGCCGCACTCAGCGCGGCAACGAGGTCGTCGATAAGCGCGAACGGTGTGGCCACCTTTCCTGACGACAGTTGGTACGCCTCGACCGGTCGGTCCGACATCAGATCGCGGAACATCGAACTCAGACGGACGGCAGTACCGGCTTCGAGGTGCCCGTTGAACGTGCCGGCGCGGAGTCCCTCGTGGAATCGAACCGATGTGGTTTCGAGCTCGCGGCCGAGTCGCACGAGTGCGGCGTCACCCGACAGGTTGTCGCCAACGGCCTCCTCGATGGCCTCGCGCGCCTGACGCAATGGATGCGCGGACGCATCGATCGCCAGCGCCGCTTCGTAGCCGAACAGGTGCCCGACCATCGCCGACAGGATGAATCCGAGTGTCGGGTCGACGTGCGGTACCTCGATCACCGCGTCCGCGTCGTAGCGAGTTTCGCCTTCGGTGGCGAAGACGATCGGCGTGGCCTTGTGCGCTTTGAAGATCGCCACTTCCTTCGCGACATCGTCAGCGGTCGACCCTTCGAGGCCCGCCGCACACACAAGGATCAGCGGCTCGGACGACAGGTCGATGTGCTTCTTGTCTTCGGTCGAGTCACACGCCATCGACTTGTAACAGAGCTCGCTGAGCTTGATCCGCACCTCTTCGGCCGCGACTTTGTTCGGGCCGTTGCCGACCACGGCCCAGTAGCGCTTTGGCGGAGCGAGGCGACGAGCGGCGTCCGCGATGACGTCGCGTCGCGCCAACGTGGTGCGCATGGCATCGGGCATGGTGCGCAACGACTCGAGGAGCTGCGTTCGGCGGCGGGTGTCTCCGAGACCCGTGGCCTCTGCAATGGCACACGAGAGCAATGCGCCCGCCGCGACCTGTGAGTAGAACGCTTTGGTTGACGCCACGCTCATCTCGACGTCACGACCGTCGGAGGTGTACATCACGCCGTCGGCTTTGTCCGTCAGGTCGGACCCGCGTCGGTTCACGATGCCGATCACGAGGCCACCGCGCGACCTGATGAGGTCGACCGTGCGGTTCGTGTCGGTGGTCGTTCCAGACTGGCTGACCGCGATCGCGAGCGTGTCGCTCATGTCGAGACGCAAGTGAAAGCCCGACAGCTCGGTGGCAGTGATGGCGTCGACGTCGAGTTCGGAATCAACGAGTTCTTCGAGGATCGCGGCGGTGCTCTGGCCGGCGACAGCTGCGGTGCCTTGACCGATCACACGGACGCGTTGGATCGTTCCGTCGGCAAGTCTCGACGCGATGGCCTCGGGCAATGCGATATCGCCGACGAGGGCACGCAGCCCGGCCGAGGGATTCGTCGACTCGGCGGGGGCGATCTTGCCGCGCAGCGTCTTGGCGAAGCTCGTCGGCGCCTCGGAGATCTCCTTGAGCAGATAGTGGGGTGCATCACCACGGTCGATGTCGCGTGTGGTGACTTCGGCGACGACGACTTCCTCGGCGCCGACGGGCTGCGCCGCGCCGTCGTAGGAGTACCGGATGATGCCCTCGAGTTCGCCAGCCGCATCGGCGTCGATCGCGATGATCTCGCCGCCCTGCTCACCATCCATACGGACGTACCGAGCAGTTTCCTCGACAACGCCGTACGGCTCGCTCGCCACGATGTAGCAGTCGTCGGCGAGGCCCACGTACAGGCCTTGGCCGCTCCCGCGCAGCGCGATCAGCAACGTCGACGGATTCGCCGCGGTGATCGCGCCGATGGCAACCGAGCCTTCGAACGTCGACACGGTTCGGCGGAATGCCTCGAGGGCTTCAACGCCTTCGGCGAGGTGCCGGGCGGCAATCGTCGGGATGACCTTCGCGTCGGTGGTGATCGCCGTGGGAATGCGCAGCGCGTGTTCGGCGCGGAGGTCGCCGTGATTGTCGACGTCGCCGTTCAAGGCCGCCACCACGTACGGCTCAGACGCCCCGCCCGGTTGTTCCATCTCGACCGAGTTGAGCGGGTGAGTGTTCGGTTCGCTGATGATGCCGACGCTCGCCCAGCGGGTGTGACCAAGCAGGGATGCTCTGGCGTTCGGCGACGACACAGCCCGGCGCAGCAGCCCGTCGGCGGCGAGCGCTGCGCGCAGTGCTGCGGTGTTGTCTCCGAGTTCGCCGATCTCGGCTGCCTGTTTGTACACGAACGAGAGCACCGAGCGTCCAGCGTCGTCGGTGGTCGCGACCACGGATCCCGACTCGAACAACGGGTCAGTACCGCGTTCGGCGATCAATGCTGTAAGCGAGTCACTGTCGATGTCGTGATCCCAGACGAACAGGTGGATGCCGGCGGAGTCGCGGCCGCGAACTTCGAGACGGTCGATCGACGAGAAGGCTTGCTGAGCCACCAGGTAGGCAGCCACCGCCGACGTGGGAGCGTCGCGCCCAGCGAGCAGTTCGACTTCGGCCGCGGTGCGGAATCGGTCGTGGCGAAGCGCCCACAGAACGTCACTCAGATCGATCAACTCGGCGTTGGTTGCTTCGATCTCACTCGCCGTACGCGTGCCGGCTTGCTCGTCGAGTTCGACGGCGCGTTCGCGGGCGAAGGTGTCGAGTTGGTCAAGCCTGGTCGTCAGCGCGGCAACGAGCTCGGGCTGGCCGCGAAGGGCGAGCACGCCCGGCAGGCCGCGCAACGCCTGGTCGACCTCACGAGCGGACTCGATGACGTCGCGCATCGACGGGATCGACTCGATCGCAGCATCGAGCCCACCGAGCAGATTCTCCGCTCGAGGGGTCGGACGGGTGGAGGGTCGGCTGACAACGCCGATGATGCCGCACATGGCGGGCAAGGCTACCGACCCGGACAAGCCGCTTCCGGCAGGCTCGAAGGTCTGCCGACTTCTTGACGTCTTGCGTGGTGTACCGCTCGACGTCTCTCCCGACCTTCGTTCAGGCGCACTCGTACAGCGCGTTGCGCAGCGCGATCTCGCGCGGGTCGGTCGGCAGCGAGTAACCGCCACGGTTCATCGCATACGCGTACCCGATGCCAGCGTCAGGGTCCGCAAACCCGAACGAACCGCCCATCCCCGTGTGACCGAACGCCCGCTTCGATGACCCGAACGGCAAGATCGGAAACGGCTTCATGTATCCCATTGCGAACGCGCTCTCGAGGCGAAGGACCTTGTCGGGCATCGGAGGAATGTCCGCCTCGAGTTCTTCCATCGTGGAGCGAGTCAGCCCGAGCTCACTCCCGCCGGTCGCCAACGCGCCGTAGACCTTGGCGATCGCGCGGGGTTCGCCGACACCGTTCATCGACGGGAACTCGAGGCGGAGGACGTCGGCGCGGTTGACGCACGACATGTTCATCGCGAGTTCCTTCGGATTCGTGAACGCTCGAGCAGTCGCACTGCGCGGATTCATCATCGCGACGAGCAGCCGCTTGGGCATCTGATGCGCGTGCAAGGCGGCGGCAACTCGTGAGCCGGCACCGAAGACCGCTCGGCGCTCCTCGGGAACGTCATCGGGGAGACCGATGAAGAAGTCGACGTCGAGCGGCGCGGCGACCTCCTCGGCGAAGAACGCACCGATGCCGCGAGCTTGCGGATCGACCCGGCGGAGCAACTGGCTCTCGTACCAGCCCATTGTTTGTGCGTGGTAGCCGCGGGCGGTGCCAGGTGTCCATCCGGGGGCTTGGGCGGCGAGAATGTCGCCGAGTGCGTCGGGGTCGCCGATGATCGAGAAATCCAGCGGTCGATCGATCACCGCGAGACCCGCCTCGTGTCCGAGGAGTTGGCGGACGGTCACGCGCTCCTTGCCGGATTGCGCGAACTCGGGCCAATAGCTGGCGACCGGCTCATCGAGATCGAACAGGCCTCGCGAGTGAGCGATCGCGATCGCAACGGCGGCCATCCCCTTCGTGGTGGAGAACACCGGCACGATCGTGTCGGCCTCCCAGGCAAGCTGCTGGCTCCGGTCGCGGTGTCCGCCCCACAGGTCGACCACCTTGACGCCG
>CALICC010000425.1 GCA_938049325.1 uncultured Ilumatobacter sp.
GCAGGCCCGTGCCAGACTGGTGAGGGTCGGCGTGATCTCAGCCGAGTGCGTGCCGTTCGAATGCCGCGAGCACCGCGCGCAAGGACGCCGTCGTGATATTCGAACTCTGGCCGACACCCCACTTGATGGCGCCGCCACCGCGAACGGTCTCGAGGTAGGCAACCGCCATCGTGTCGGCTCCTTGGCCGATCGCGTGCTCGGCATAGTCGAGGACGTCGAACTCGCCGTCCACGCGATCACCGAAGGTTCCGAGCAGCGCGGCCACGAAGGCTTCGACCGGTCCCTCGCCTTCACCGCGGATCGATGCAGGCGTTCCTTCAACCTCGACTTGAGCTTGAATCACCGTGGTCCCAGCATTTTCAGACGACGTCGTGTTCAGCTCGTGGGACTTCAGCACGAAACTCGGCGCAGCGGGCAGGTACTCGACTTGGAACTGTTCCCACATCACTCCGGGGTTGATCTCGGTGCCCGAATCCTCCGTGATGTGCTGGATCGTCTTCGAGAACTCGATTTGCAGACGGCGCGGCAGATCGAATCCGTGTTCTGCCTTCATCACGTAGGCGACGCCACCCTTGCCGGACTGACTGTTGACGCGAATCACTGCTTCATAGGTCCGGCCGACATGCTTCGGGTCGATCGGCAGGTACGGCACCGCGAACTGGTCGTATTCGCCCGTTGCCGAGTCGCGGCGAGCGTCGAGCGCGTCGAGTCCCTTCTTGATCGCGTCTTGGTGACTACCTGAGAAGGCGGTGTAGACGAGGTCGCCCACGTACGGGTGGCGCGGTGAGACGGGCAGGCGATTGCAGTACTCGGCGACCCGGCGCAGCTTGTCGATGTCGGAGATATCGAGTTCGGGGTCGACGCCATTCATGAACAGGTTCATCGCGAGGTTCACGACGTCGACGTTTCCGGTGCGTTCGCCATTCCCGAACAGGGTTCCTTCGACGCGATCCGCGCCAGCCATCACACCGAATTCGGCAGCGGCCACGGCGCACCCTCGGTCGTTGTGCGGGTGCAGCGACACGATGACCTTGTTTCGATCGCGGATCGTACGGCAGAACCACTCGATCACGTCGCCGTACACGTTGGGGGAGTAGCACTCGACTGTGGCGGGCAGGTTGAGGATCAGGCGGTCGTCGGTAGCCGGTTCGATCACGTCCATGACCGCTTCGCAGACCTCGATGGCATAGTCGGGCTCGGTCAGCGTGAAGCTTTCAGGGCTGTACTCGTAACGAATCGCGGTGGCGGATCCGTCGGAGCGCTTCGGCAATGACTGTTCGGCCGCCTTGCAGAGCTTGGCGCCGTTGACCGCGACCTGCTTGATGCCCTCCTTGTCGAGTCCGAACACCACCTCGCGCTGCAGCGGGTTCGTCGAGTTGTAGAAGTGAACGATCGCGCGGGGAACGCCGGCCAATCCTTCATACGTGCGTTCGATGAGGTCCTCGCGGCATTGCACGAGCACCTGGATCCAAACGTCATCGGGGATCAGATCTTCCTCGATCAGCTGCCGGAGGAAGTCGAAATCGGGCTGGCTCGCCGATGGGAAGCCGATTTCGATCTCCTTGAAGCCCATCTCCACGAGTTCGGTGAACATCCGCAGCTTGCGGGCCGGATCCATTGGGTCGATGAGCGCTTGGTTGCCGTCGCGCAGGTCAACCGAGCACCAGAGCGGTGCCTTCGTGGTGACCTGGTTGGGCCAGGTTCGGTCATCGAGCACGACCGGGATGAATGGTGCGTACTTGTCGAACGGCATGTGTTTCGGTGTGGTGGGTTGCGGTGGCATTGGGTTCTCCAGAGTGTGAGTGTCAGTTCGTGTGCGAAAGGCGGCCGAAAAAGCAAAAAGCCCCCGACCGGGAGGGCGGGGGCGGGCGAACGCGATTGGGTGCGTTCGCCCTAGAGAAGGAGAAGCAGCTCGCGTGTTGACGTCACGCCAGCAATGTAGCAGCCCTGTGGCGCCATCTCACGCGTAAGTTTCCGTGCGTCAAATTCGCGCAAAGCGTGACACGATTGACTCGATCCGAGAGGTCGAGTGAACGTACACTCGTTCATCATTCGGAAAGAAGTGGCATGAACTCACAATCGAAGGTGGAACGCCGCGTGCCATGGAGTCGCAGTCGGCGCGGACTCGTCACCACGCTCGTGGCGCTTCAGGCCGTTGCTGTGATTGCGGTCGCACCACAACTGTCGTCGCCGGCATCGGCTGCCGCCGTCGACCTCACCGGAGCATGGGCGGGCAACGCCGCCGCAGGACCGTGGACCGCGTCGACGCCGATCGGTCTCGGTGTCAGCGCTGTTGCCACGTCGCCCGCCGGAGGCTCCTTCGCGTTCACCGGAACCCAGACCCTGCAGAGTCCGTTCAACGGCCTGCCCGACCCGTTTCCGTACTCCGCCGACTACGTGCCCGATCACGAGTCGTTCGCCGCCGTAGCCTCGTGGCCCGACACGACGTCGACCGGCACGCTCACGTTCACGTTCAGCGAGCCGGTGCTGAACCCCATCCTGCACGTCGACCGCTTCGGCGGCACGCAGGCCGACAGTACGGCCAACTCGTCGATCTTCACGCTGGTCACGCCCGGTACGATGACGAAGCTCGCGGGCGTCGACCACCTCGTCGTCGACGCCGCTGGAACGTCATTTCAGCGAACCGTCGGTACGTTGCTCGACGCGACGGCGACCGCGAGTTGCAGCGCCAACGGCACGCTCGGCACCGCCTGTGGTTCCATCCAGATCAACGGCACCTTCACCGAGATCGAGTTCGAATGGCGCGGCGCTGGCTCGAACATCGCCGCGGCCGACGGCATCGAGTTGACGTGGGAGCTCGTCGGCATCCCCGAAGTTGCCTTCAGTAAGACGAGCGACGCCGATGCGCCACTGCTCGACGGCCAAGTCGTCAACTACGAGATCGTCGTAGAGAACACAGCCTCGGCGCCGATTCCCGACCTCGAGGTCACCGACCTGTTGCCATCGGGCCTCGTGTACGTTCCCAACTCGACCACCGCCACCTACGACACGTCGACGAGTTCCGACACCAGTCTGTTCCTCGACACCTTCGAGGCAGGTCTCACGCCGTGGAACCAGGACGACAACGACGACACCAACGACGACGTGAACGTCCTGAGTAACGATGGGTCGAACCGCTTGCACATCCAGGACGACAACGCTGGTGCCTGGCGTGCTGTCGGCGACCTCACGTCGTTTGACTCAGCGATCCTGACATTCGACTTCCGGCGATTCGGCCTCGAACCCGGTGACTTCATCGAGATCTACGCGGCGACCGACGTCTCAGGCGTCTCGACCACCAACGCCAATTGCAGCACGAGCAGCAGTTGGACGCAGATCGGCAACATTCCGCGATTGCAGCAGACCGATCCGGGCTATCAGACCGGGACGTTCGTCCTGCCGGCTGCGTTCCTCACCGCAAACCCGGGCGTCTGCTTCTTCACGCCGCCGATCCTGACCGACGGCGATGATTTCTTGTTCGACAACATTCAGGTGATCGGCACGACCATCACGAACTCGACGGTGGTCCTCGACAACGATCCGGGCACCGCCATACCGGCGCTGGCCGATGGCACCCCCGATCCGGGAGTGCTCGTCGGCCCCGCCGATTCGGTGAACCTGACGTCGGCAAACACGCTCACGATCACGTTCCAAGCCGTGGTCGACTTCTCCACGCTGCCCCAAGATGCCGAAGACCTGACCAACGAATCGGTGGTCGACGCCCCGAACTTGCCATCGTCTGAAACGGCGACGGTGACCGACCCGTTGTCGGTCGCAGACCTGAGTGTCGTGAAGTCCGATTCCGGAACGGTCCTTCCGGGTGGGCAGATCACGTACACGATCGAGGTCGAGAACCTCGGCCCGACCGCTGCGGTCAACACCGTGGTCACCGACACTCCTGATGCCAACGTCACCATCGACTCGGTGTCGTCATCGCAAGGCGGTTGCACTGTGTTCCCGTGCGACCTCGGAGACATTCCGTTCGGTGACACCGCAACGATCACCGTGCTCGCCACGGTCGACGCCGGCGCACCGGCCACAGGCACCGTCGGTACCGACGGCAACGAGCCGGGCGTGGGCGACTGCGTCGGGGCTGACCTGTGCAACATCGCGTCCGCGTCATCCGATTCGCTCGACTGGGACACCACGAACAACACCGACGACGAACCGACCAACGTGGTCGCGCCTGAGATCGAGATCGTGAAGTCGGCCGGAACGCCGACCGACAATGGCGATGGAACCTTCGACGTCGACTACACGGTCACGGTTTCGAACACCGGCCAGGCCCCCGGCACGTACGACGTGACCGACACCCTCACCACGGCGACCGGCATCACGTCGGCAGTCACCGCCGGACCGACCTATGACGCAGGTGCCTCGACCGACGCGTCAGCCGAAACCCCCGGAGCGCTTCCAGCGCTCGTTACCGGTGGCACGATCGACAACGGTTCGACCGACGTCTTCGTCTACACGGTTCGCTTCACCGTTGCCCCCACTGCGCCGGTCCCGGATCCTTGTTCCGATCCGACCGGATCTCATGGCGCCGACAACGACGCAGCGACATCGACCGGAGCCACCGACGAAGCATGTGTCGATCTCGACGTCCCGCGGCTCGAACTCGACAAGTCGCTGTCGGGCTACGACGACGTGGATGGCGACGGCCAGGTCTCCGAAGGCGATGAGTTGCAGTTCGACTTCTTGATCGAGAACACCGGCAACACGAGTATCTCGGCCATCGATCTGCAAGACGCCAACCCCGGCGTCACGGTCACCTGCCCGGCAACGACCACCGGTGGTGCGGCGTACGGCGACACGCTCGCTGCCGGCGACTCGATCACCTGCACCGGCACATACGACGTGCTGCAAACCGACGTCGACGACGCCGAAGTGGTCAACACCGCCTCGGTCACCGGCACGCCGTCGGGTGGCCAACTCCCACCGGTGCCGCCGAGCGCGGTGACCACACCGATCAACCAGAACCCGAGCATTCTGCTCACGAAGGAGAACACCAGCGGAACGGGTCCCTTCAATGACGGTGACCCGATCGTGTACCGCTTCACGGTGGAGAACACCGGCGACGTCTCGCTGTCGAATGTGACCCTCTCCGACACCTTGCTCACCGGCGCGACCTTCACCTGCGCCACCGACCTGGCCGTCGGTGCCTCCACGACCTGCGACGTCACCTACAACGTCACGCAACAGAATCTCGACGACGGGCAGGTCGCCAACACGGCGTCCGTCACGGCCGATTCGCCGCTGGGCGTCGAGGTCGACGACACCGACGACGAATTGATCGTGCTCCAGCAATCGCCCAGCGTCGACATCGTCAAGTCGCACGATGCGGCGCCCACGATCGACGCCGACTCCAGCGGGGTCATCAGCGAAGGCGACACCATCACCTATCGATTCGTGGTGACAAACAACGGCAACGTGAGCCTCGACACGCTCGTGGTCGACGATCCGCTCACCGGCCCCGCCACCTGTGACGACACGGTGCTGGCTCCCGGAGCGTCCACCGACTGTTCGGTCACGTACGTCGTCAGCCCGGCCAACGGCGCCGCCGGAGTGATCAACAACACCGCAACGGCGACTGCCGAGAGCCCGTCCGGTGCCGAAGCGACCGATTCCGACTCTGACGTCGTGACCGTTGCACCACCTCCGTCGATCTCGGTATCGAAGGGTTTGGTCGGCATCAACGGCGCCGGTGGTGGCTTCCTCGACACGTGGGAGGCAGGCGACACGCTCAACTACGAATTCGTCGTGACCAACACCGGGGGAGCACCGCTCGACCCGGTGTCCATCTCCGACACGGTCATCGCCGCGGCCGACATCTCGTGTGCGGCCACATCACTGGCGCCGGGCGCGTCCACCACCTGCACGGGCGACTACGTC
>CALICC010000426.1 GCA_938049325.1 uncultured Ilumatobacter sp.
TTGCCCGGGGCAACTCGCTGATCGGATGGCGGCGCCGCAACCGTTCGAGGACGCGTATCGGCGGCCACCCCATCGCCATCCGACCGTCCTTGCGGTGCTGTGCAGCGACCACCCGGCCAGCTTCGTCGGCGCCGGCGGCAGCTCCGAGTCGTTCGACCATCGCGCGCCGAGCCTCGCGCGACACGCCATCGGCAGCGCCGGTCGTTGCCAATCCGGTTGCCGCCGCGCGCATGTCGGCGATCAGGCGATCGACGGCAACTCGGCGTTCGGCGATGACTGCGTCGAGCGTTGCCGACACGCCCGCGATGTCGAGCGTCGACGTCACAGACGAGGCGACGATGCGCGGCGCCGCGAGACCGTCGTCGTGAAGCCGCCGTTCGAAGTCGGCCAACACCGCATCGCGAGCGGAGTCGTCGAGCGTGTCGACTTTGTTGAGGACGAAGTAGAGCACGTCGCTGTGTTCAGCGAGCGGCCGCACGTAGCCGTGGTGAAACGCTTCGTCGGCGTACTTCTGCGGATCGGTCACCCACACCATTGCGTCGACGAGTTCGATGACCCGGTCGACTTCGGCTCGGTTGCTGGCCTCGGTCGAATCGAAGTCGGGAAGGTCGAGCAAGATCAGGCCTTGACGGTCACCGTTCGACACGTGATGGCGCCGACCCACCTGCAGCCATTCGAGCAATGCGTCTGCGGTTCCGCCGCCGGTGTCGGGCCAGACCGCGGCGTGAGCGACCCCGGTGGTCGGGCGTCGCACGCCGACCTCTGACACCGCGTCGCCGAGGAGCGCGTTGAACAAGGAGGATTTGCCGACGCCGGTTGACCCTGCGAGCGCCACGACGGCGAAGTCGGTCCCGTGGCGTAGCCGACCGCGCGCCTTGTCGAGCACCGAGTGCGCCGCTGCGGACCGCTCCGCGTCGAGATGCTCGACACCGAGCACACGCTCGAGTGCGTCGAGCCGCTCAGGTAGCGAAACGCTCACGTCGGCGCCTCGTCACGCCACGCCCTCATCAGCTGCTCCGCGGCGTCGCGCAATTGCTGACCGTCGACCGTGCCGGTCCGGGAGTTGGCAAGCGACTCGAAACGAGAGCGTTCGACTTCGAACACGCCGGCGAGACGAAGCCGGAGGTCGTCACGCGCGATCCGCACAAGATCGCGCACCGCGTTCTCGCCGAACACGGCCGTGAGCAGCGTTTGGCCGACGGCGGCGGTGCCCGCTGCGACGCCAGCCTCGGCACCGGTGACGCCGCCCGTCTGGGAGAAGACTCCGATCATGACAGCCACTCCCACGCCGTTGACCCCGAGCGTCAGTGCACGGGCGATCGCCAACTTGTTGCCAGCCCGGTCCTGAACCAGCTGCAGCACGGCGTCGTGCCAGTCGACCAGCTCGCGTTCGAGTCGGTCGTCGAGACCCGCGGTCGGCCGATCGATCCCACGATTCGCCGAACTGAGAGTGACTTTCCCGACCTCGCTGGACTCCCACGCCGTGACGGTGGCGAGGGCGGCGCGGTCGGCATGGCTGCGCACGAGTGAGGCCAGGTTCGATTCGAGCTGGCCTTGTGCCGCCTCGTTCGGGACCGGCCGACCGCTCAAGATCGAACCAATGCGTGCTCGCACACGACCAACCCCACGCTGCAGCCGTTCCATGAACGCGCTCGTCCCGACGTGCTCGCGCCAGCGGTCGAGCACCTCACCGCGCAGCAGAACCCCATTGCCCAGTTCGTCATCGAGTGCCGCCAGCGCGTCGTGGTAGGCCTCGACACTCGATTCGCGCAGCTCAGCAATCGCCTGCAGTTGCGCATCGACGGCGTCTTCGACCACGTCGACACGAGCGGGGATCGAGTGCAGCACACCATCGAGGGTGGTTCTGACGATCGCGGCGCGGCTGGCGTCGTCGGCCACGAGACCTTCGAGCCAGGTGCGCAGTTCGGCCAGCGCTTCGGGGCCGATCCGGCCGTCGAGCAGGTCGGCCCCTCCGGGCGATTCTTCGATCGGGAACGTCGGTACGTCGGCCAGACCGTTCTCGTGCAACATCTCGTCCAGATGACTGGTCACCGTGGTGGCCGCGCCAACCGGAATCCGATTGATGGCAATGGCCATGGCAACCGCACGATCACGCGCCCGGCGCAGGTACTCCCACGGCACCGCATCGGCGTAGCGCGAGGCAGTGGTCACGAAGAGCCACGCATCGGCTGCGCCCAGCAACTGCGCCGCCAACTCGTGGTTCGCGAGTTCGACGGAGTCGATGTCGGGCGCATCGAGCAGGCCCAAGCCAGGCGGAACGCGCTCGTGCACGACCAGGTGCAGGCCCGAACCGGTCGGATGCTCGCCGGTCGAACGAGCCAAGTCGGGCAGCACGCCACCCGTCGAGAACCACTCACGATCATCGGGGTGGCACACCAGAACCGGCGTGCGCGTGGACGGTCGCAGCACGCCTGCGAGCGAAACGTCGGCACCCACCAACGAGTTCGTGATCGTCGACTTGCCGGCACCGGTCGATCCACCCAACACGATCAGTAGCGGAGCGTCGAGCCGAGCGAGACGGGGCAGGAGATAGTCCTCGATCTGGCCGTTCAACTCGTCGCGAGCCTGCACGCCAGCAGGCGCTGTATCGAGCGGAAGTGACAACTCGACCGCGCCAAGTGCACGATGCAAGGTCGTCAGCGCATCGAGAAGTCGGGCCACGACACGAGCCTACGGACTGCACTCGTGCCATTTCTTCCAAGCAATCGCTCATGACCAGCGGGTTTGTGCCGATGATGATCCTGGATCCAGCTGAATACCTGCACGCGCCCGAGGAGGGCAAGCCGCACATGACGACCGAATCATCACGAGCGAACACCGGGCAGCAACCCGGTTCGACGACCCGCCAGAAGCTCGGCGCAGCAACGACGTTGACGATCGTGGGTGGCAGCATCGTGATGAACGGCGCGCCCGTTCAGGCATTGTCACCCGTGGTCACCACGCTCGACGACGTGGTCGCGAACGACGGCCAGACGTCGCTGCGCGAAGCGCTGTACGACGTGCAGGGTGCACTCGGTACGCACACGATCACCTTCGCTCCCGGACTCAACGGCATCATCGACGTCACGGCCAACGGCCAGTTGACGGTTCCCAACGAACCGCTCACCGTCATCGGCGGTGGCGAGATCACGCTGCGCAACACCGCTGGCTCAGCGCTCTACGTGTATGGCACCTCGAACGCGCGCACGATCAGCGGCTTGACCATCGAAGGCGGCGTGGTGGTTCGCGAGGCCGGCGTGGTCACGCTCGACGATCTCGTGATCACGAACAGCCTCGACGCAGGACTCTTCATCACCAACGGCGGCAACGTCACCCTGTCGAACTCGACCATCTCGGGCAGTGCGAACGAAGGCGTCCGGCTCGTCGGCACCAGCACCACGGGCAACACCGACGCGATCACGTTGGACAACGTGGTCCTCGACAACAACGGCGCAGAAGGGCTCGACGCCACCGTCGTCGACCGCGTCACGATCACCGACTCGACGATCTCCAATCACGCCAACGGCACCGGCGTGCTCATGGTCGGCAACCTGACCTCGGCCACCCTCGACATCACACGTTCGACGATCTCCGGCAACGCCGACGCCGCCACCAGCGCCGTGTCGGTGTACAAGGGCAACACTGACATCGTCAACTCGACAGTGTCGGGCAACGACGGCACCATGACGATGCGGTTCCGGACGGGCGACGTCAACCTCAGTCACTCCACGATTTCGGGCAACACCGGGTCGGGCGCAGCGATCGCGCTGGAAGGCTCCGCCAGCGATGCGGTCCTCGATCACACGATCGTCTCCGACAACGGTTCGCTCAGTGTGATCGATATCGGCACCTCGGGCGTCCAGATCGCGAACTGGAGCCTGCTCGGCACCGACGTGACGACTCAGTTCAACGACCCGTCCAGCAGCGACAACACCTTGAACGACAACCCAGGTCTCGGAGCACTCGCCGACAATGGCGGGCTCACCCCGACAATGCTCCCGGCCACGGACTCCCTTGCACTCGACGCAGGCGACGCGGCGATCAGCGGCCAGCCCGCCACCGACCAGACCGGCGTCTCGCGTGTCGCAGGGACGATCGACATCGGCGCCGTGGAACGCGAAATCAACGGGCTCGAGGTCACCACACTCGACGGACCCTCGAACGACGGCGAAACGTCGTTGAGCGAAGCCATCACCGTGGCCAACAGCAACGCCGACGCGAGCGAAGTCACCTTCGCCGCCGGACTCACCGGCACCATCACGCTCGACAGCACCGCGACCGCAACCGAGGACGTCACGATCACCGGCCCAGGTGAGGGCGTGCTGAGCATCGAGGCGACCACCGATGCCATCGAGGCCACTGGCGCGGGTACCGACCTCACGATCACGGACCTGACCATCTCCAACGCGCAGCGCGGCGTGGTATCGAGCGATGGCGGCAGCGTCGACCTCACCAACGTCACGGTCGAGAACAGTGTCGGCACCGGTATCGCCGTCGCCGACGCGCAATTGACCCTGTCGAACGTCACGGTCGACAACAACGGCTCGACCTCTCCGATCGGTGGCGGCATCCGCGCCGATGGAACGTCGACGGTCATCATCGACGACTCGACGATCACCAACAACACCGCCGCGAGTGGCGGCGGCATCCGCCTCGAAGACGGTGACCTCACGGTCCGCAACTCGACGGTGGCGAACAACACCGCCGACAGCAACAACGGCCTGTTCTTCGACAACGACCGCGGCCTGGCTGGCGGCATCGGCATCTTCGACGGCAACGGAGCCGTCCTGATCGAAGACTCGACGATCTCCGGCAACCAGGCTGACGTTGGCGGCGCGGGCATCGCACACTTCGGTGAAGCAGGCCAGTCACCGACACTCGACGTCGTGCGCTCAACCGTGTCGAACAACGTGTCGACGGGGTACATCGGCGGCGTGGGCGCCTCTGACGCCGCAGTCACCGTGCTCAACTCGACGGTGAGCGGCAACACCGGCTCGACCAACTCCTCCGGCATCGGCGTTCAACAGGGCTCGCTCGCCATCAACCACTCGACCGTGACGGCAAACGGCGTCGGTGGCTCGACTCCGGCAGTCGCGACCGTCGACACCGACACGACGCTCGACCACGCGATCCTCGCCGACAACACGAACGACAACTTCGTCGCGAGCGGCACTGGGACCTCGGCAGGCTCGTTCAGCTTGATCGACGCCGGCTCGGTCGGCGACTTCACCGGCGCCACCAATGTCGGAACGACGGATGCGCAACTCGGCGCGTTGGCCGCCAACGGCGGACCGACCGACACCCACCTGCCGAACCCCGGCTCCCCGGCGATCGATGCGGGCGATCCTGCGGTTACCGGTGCCCCGGCAACCGATCAACGCGGCGACGCACGCGTCATCGACACGATCGACATCGGATCGGTCGAGAGTCCGGTCGTCCTCCTGCCCGGCGTGATCGACATCTCACCCGTCACGATCAGCATCGACGAAGAGAGCTCGACACTCAGCCTGACGGTGACTCGGTCCGGTGGCAGCCTCGGAGCGGCCTCGGTCGATGTCGCGTCCGCCTTCGGCACCGCGACCGCCGCTGACTTCACGGCGATCGACACGACGCTCAACTGGGCCGACGGCGTCGAAGGGCCGCAGACGGTCGACGTCAGCATCACCCCCGACACCGACATCGAACCCGACGAGGACTTCACCGTCGTCTTGTCGAACTTCACCGGCGCCGGAGCCGGGACCGCCACCACGAGCACCGTCACGATCGTCGACAACGACGCAGTCGGCGCGATCAACATCACCCCGCCGACACTGAGCGTCGACGAGTCGGGAACCTCCGCAACCTTCACCGTCACCCGTACCGGTGGTACCGACGGCGCCGCGTCTGCCTCGGTCGACACCAACGACGGCACCGCCGAAGCCGGCACCGACTACACCGCCGTCAACGCGACCGTGTCGTGGGCTGACGGCGAGTCTGACGACAAGCTCATCATCGTTCCGATCACCGACGACTCCGACGCGGAGACCGACGAAGACTTCACCGTGGACGTCACGGCGATCACCGGAGCCGCACCCGGACCGACGACGTCGGCCACCGCGACCATCATCGACGACGACGAGGTCGGTGTGATCGACATCGGCCCGGCGACCGTGAGCATCGATGAGGACGGCGCGACCGCCACCGTGACGGTCACCCGATCCGCTGGCA
>CALICC010000427.1 GCA_938049325.1 uncultured Ilumatobacter sp.
TGCCGCCGAGGAGGCGATGCGCACGAAGATGCTGCTGTGGGCCAAGGAGAGGTTCCGCCCCGGCCATGAGTTGAACGGCACCTTCCCGGGAACCGGCTGGCGGTACCAATCCGGTGGGCTGAACGACAACTGGACGAACGCGCTCGGAGCGTTCAGCGTCGCAGTCGTCGGCAACATCGAGGTCAGTGCGCAGGGCGTGGTGACGATGAACGTGGCAACCCACGTCTTCGATCACTACGACTGGACGATGGGTTCGGTACTCGGCAAGCAGATACCGGAACAGAAGGTGCTCGGGTTCACGATTGTCGACAAGGGCGTGATTCGCGATGGCGAGATGTCACGCCTCAGTGCGGTGGGTTACGCCCGCGACTTCGCGGTCTACGGGACCCAGATCGATCGACGACAGTTTCCGATCTCACCATGACGCAGCGTTCGATGACGACATCGCGCCGCCTCGTCGCTGCCCTGGTCGCAGTGACGAGTCTGGGCGCACTCGCTCCCGATGGCGTCACTGCGGATCCACGTGTCGGCCGGATCCACGATGCCAACCCCGACCTCTGGAAGACCGGCCCGGTGGCGATGGAGGTCAATGGGGTCATGACCGAGTGGACAGGGCGCCTCGACGACGATGGCTACAGCCGGATCCTGCCGCTCGCCGAGAGCATCGATGACGCGATCGCCTGGCACACGACCTTGGCCCACAACAAGTCGGCCGAGCTCCCGTCGAACTTCGTCGATTTCGACAACCCGATGCACCCGATCTGCGTTCGATGGCCTGGATGATGGGCCAACGTCTCGTGCTGGAGGAGCTGACCCATCCGGACGAGGTGGTCGCTGGTGCCGACGCGCAGATCACGTCGAGTTGGCTCAACCGGGGCATTGCGCCGCTCTACCACGACTACCGGGTGACCTACCGGCTCCGCAGCGACAGCGACTCGACGGTGCTGGTGACCGACACGTCACTCGAGGGGTTCCTGCCAACCGGCAACGACCCGACGTCGACGACTGCACGCGTCGCCATCGCCGACACAGTGGCCGCTGGCGACTACACCCTCGACATCGCGTTGGCCCACGTCGACGACCTCGATCTGAAGGTGCCGATCGCAGTCACCGACGGCGTCGATGATGGCTGGTACGAGGTCGGCGAGCTCTCAGTCGCCAAGCCTGCGAATGGATGCGAGAACTGAACATGAAGGCCACCGCACCACGTCGACGGCCCAGCGCTTTGGCAGGCACTCTGATCGCTACGGCGGTTCTCCTCGCCGCCTGCTCAACCGGTGATCCCGCATCGGACGACGTGTCGCCGTGCGACACCGGAATCGAGCTGAGTTTGGTGCTGGAGACTCCGGACAGCGACCGATCCTACGACGTCATGGTCGACGCGCTCGAACGTGCCCAAGAGGGTGCTCCTGACGAGATTCGTGACGATCTGGCCGTTCTCGTTGCGTTGTGGCGCGACGTGCGCCCCCAGCTCGAAGCGGTCGGTTGGGATGGCACCCAACTCGATGAATCAGCGATCGACGAGGCCACACGGAGCGACCTCGAGGAGGCTGGTAAAGGACTCGATGCCTTCTACGAGGAGTCCTGTGGCATTCCGGCCGATGGTGGATTCACAGCTGAGATGCACGAGTCGACCGCTGCGGCGAAAGCACTCGCCGCGAGGTTCGGAATGGACGAATCCGAGGCGCGATGTGTGCTCGATGCCCTCGGCGTCGACGGCTTGAACGCCGATGAACCAAAGGCCGCAGATCTGCAGCTCCGAGCGTTCGAGCAGTGCGAAATCAGCCTGTCGAGTGTGGCGTGGTCAGTCGACTCCGTGATCGCGCAGTATGGCGTCTCTGAGTCCGAAGCGAAGTGCATGCTCGACGAGGTCGGGTACAGCGCTGTCGATCGATCAGGTGGCTTCGCCGTATTCGCTGAATGTGAGGTTGATGTGACCAGCTTGAAGCCACTGGTCGAATCGATGATGGACGAGATGGGCGTCTCTGAGTCCGAAGCGAAGTGCATGCTCGAGGAGTTTCGCGAGATCGGGACGCTGGGCCCCGGAGACACCGAGGCGATCCAGGAGACGTGTGGGGTCGGTCGGTGAAGCGCCGTTGACCGCCACGACGCAGGCCACCGACGTACCCACCGATCCGGTGTCACGGTCACATTCGACGATCTGGAACGCATCGACGACGTCGAGTAGAGCACCGCACGGCGCAGCTCGACTCCCCGTGGCATCCGCAGTGGCGTGGGCGCGAATGCGCCGATGACGCTGATCGACGCGCCGAGGGGTGTGTGCCGACGTGTCCGCGTCAACGATTCGCACGTCGAGCGAGCTTTTGTTCTGTGATCTGTTCGATCGACATCGCGCCGCGTAGCTCGGGGCGCCGAAGCTGACGCGCACGCGTCTCCCGCTTGGACTTGAGTTGTCGTCAGTCGTCACAACACGTGGTCCTTGCACAGGCCCCGCCGATGCGAGAGAACTCGCAGTGGTGCGGACCCGGTTGGGTCGTTGACGCCAGGGCACCCTTCAAGCGAACAGGAACACCAACCGTGATATCACGACTCGACTATTTCTCTCAAGGCACTTTCTCGCCGCACTCCGGCAATCTCACGACGCTACAGACACAGCTGCACTGGACGTTCCGTGTCACCGTCGCGCTGACCTTCATCGGGCACGGCGTGTGGGGGCTGTTCACGAAATCCGGGTGGCTACCGTTCTTTGCGTCCCAAGGCATCGAACCCGACATCGCATGGCGTTTGCAGCGGCCGATCGGCGTGCTGGACATCGCGTTGGGTGTCCTCATCTTGTGGAAGCCGCGACGGCTGATCCTCATGTGGATGTTTGTTTGGGCGGGGCTGACCGCAATGCTCCGCCCTCTCGCCGCCAACCTGATGACTGTCCAAGTCGACGGTGAGTGGACCGTTCAGCTGGACACCTCATCGCTCAACGTGCCCAAGATGCAGACCTGGGAGTTCTGGGAACGCGCCGGCAACTGGGGCCCGCCATTCCTGCTGCTGCTGCTCGGCGGTGCCTTCTGCATGCGCATGAAAGACTGGGTGCAGCCGTACACCGAGCCGCCGGTCAAGGAATCGACCGTCGACACGATCTTCTTCCTGTGCCGGATCGTGCTGGGCCTGCTGCTGATCGGTCACGCCGGATTCGGGTTCGCGGCCGAGAAGCAGATGCTGATCGACCATTGGCAGTCCATCGGCATCGATGCCGACGTCGCATTCATCACGAACGTTGGCTACGCCGAACTGGCGCTCGGGATCCTCGTGATGCTCGTTCCGGTGAGAGCGTTGATCTGGGTCGCTCTGTCCTGGAAGCTCTTCACCGAACTGCTCTACGTGCCTGCGGACTCCAATGCCGGCAAAGGGATCTTCAACATCTTCGAGACGATCGAACGCTGGGGGGACTTCGGCGTCCCGCTCGCGATGCTGTTCATCATCGGCTACCGACGGGCTCGCACGGTGCCGACTCCCTCGATTGCCGAGGCGACATCGGAAGGCGGCGTCGACTCGACGGTGTAGCCACTCGGATCCGGTGATTCGACAGGACGCCTCGGTCGGTGCGAGACCGCAAACGCGTCACTGTCCGAAATCAGACGCGCATGCGTACCGCTGGTCGGCTTGAGTCGATGGTGGACATGCGTTCGGCGTGTCCACTACACCGCCGCCGTGCCTGGGCACGTTCCAGCGGCTCTGAACGATTGGATTCTCATGAAACTCCTCACCAAGTCCCTGCTCGGTATCGGCATCACCCTCGGCTCGGTCGCAGGTGTGAGCACCGGTGTCGACGCACAAACCGCTCCGTCAACGCCCGAGGAAGCCGTCGCGCTCGCCGAGGCCATCACGGCGTGTCTGAACTACGGCAACGCCAATGGATTGGGCATCAGCGAGGCCCGAATCCCCTTCCTCGCCGACCAGGCATTTTGTACCTATGCCAAGTACGAGGTCACCGGCAGTCTGCCCTTCGGCGGCGTCAGCGTCACGATCAATCGCACGTCGGTGATCATTCCCCGCTGACGCTGCGGCGGGTTGGATCGATCGACCTGTCGACAAGCGAAGAGGATCGGACATGAAAGTGGTAACGAGCGCAGTGATCGGCGCCTCGCTCGTGCTGTCAGCGTGCTCCGCTGGCGCCGACGGATCGCAGACCGCCGAGCCGTGTGATCTCGCGCTCGCGGGGACAACGATGATCGATGTGCCCACCTATAGCGAGCGTTCCTATGAGCGTGCGGTGGAAACGTTCGAGCGATGGCGAGACGGTGCTCCGGCCG
>CALICC010000428.1 GCA_938049325.1 uncultured Ilumatobacter sp.
GACCGGACACAACGCGTCGGGCTCGACCGGTACCGACACCACGTACCTTCCCGCCGTTCCGTCTGCCGATCGGGTGCGGGTGACCGAGTTGCTGGCGCCGGGGTTGGCTCTGCACGCGTCGCTTCGACCACATCCTCGCGCCGCGTTGGTGCGAGCGATCGCGAGTCGAGTTCGCGTCGTGCTTGTGCTCGGCGGTGGCGCGTCGCTTGCGTTGTGGAGCTTGGCCGACGTCTCGGCTGCGGTGGTGTTGCCGCCGTTCGTTGCGTTGCTCGCCCTTGCGGTCGTCTTCGGGGTGCGCGCCTACCGCGTGCTGGGTCACGGCGAGACCACCGACATGGTCGTCGGGCGCGCCGGTGTGTGGGGCGAGGTGACGAGCTACGTCCGTCGAGATCGCGTGCAGAGTGCGTCGATCCAGGCCAACTTCTTCCAACGCCGACGCGGCCTCGCCACCTTGCGAGTCGACGTCGCGCAGCCGTTGGGCAGCGTGAGCATCGTCGACATGGCGGCCGACGACGCACGGCGGTTGCTCGGTGATCTCACCGTTCGCCGGTGAGCGGTGGCCGTTCTCAAACCGGTTTGCTCAGTGCTACAGTGAAGCACATGTCGTCGGTTGGGATTCGTGCTCTCAAGCAGAACGCATCACAGGTGGTTCGTGACGCCGCTGCAGGCGATGTGATCACCATCACCGATCGCGGGGTACCGGTGGCGCGCCTCGTGCCGCTGCGCGTCTCGCGCCTCGACGAGATGCGCAACGCGGGACTTGTCGTGCGTGCCACGAAGTCGGCGACAGACATCCCGATGCCGTCGGCTCGCGCTGCCGCCGGCGAACCGACGCTCAGCGAGACGTTGCACTCGATGCGCGACGACGAGCGCTACTGATGACCGCCTGGTACATCGACACCTCGGCGCTGGTGAAGCTCGTCAGTGCCGAACGTGAAACCCCGGCGATCCATGAGTGGGTCGCCAGCAACTCACCGGAGTTCGTCTCGAGTGAGCTGCTGCGCACCGAACTGCGACGGGCCGTTGTCCGCGCCGGTTCGGCGCATGCCGTTGACGTCGAGGAGGGCCTCGCAGCGGTTGACACGTTGCCAGCGACCATCGGCATCTTCGAAGCCGCTGGTCGGCTCGAACCCGTCGGGCTGCGAACGCTCGACGCGATCCATCTCGCAACCGCGCTCGACCTCGCCGAGGACTGTGCCGGGATGGTGACGTACGACGATCGACTCGCTGAAGCTTCTCGTGAGCACGGCCTTGTGGTCGTCGCTCCGAGCTGAGGAGTCGTCGCTCGGCAAGACGCTCGGGGGTGTCGACGGGTACGGTCCGACAATGGCCGACAAGGGCGACACCGCCTTTCCGCCAGGCTTCTTCGGGCGACAAGACGAGTCGAACGACGCCGACTTCTACGCGTTCGATCGGTTCGTCACGCACATCGATGACGGTGCGATCGCCGCAGTCGTCGAGCTGTACGACGAACTCGGGTTGACGGGTGAAGTGCTCGACATCTGCTCGTCGTGGATCTCTCACTTTCGCGAGCCGCCGGCGCGTCTCGTGGTCACCGGTATGAACGCAGCGGAGTTGGATGCCAACGAGGCGGCGGTCGAACGCGTCGTTCGTGACCTCAATGTCGACCCGAAGCTGCCGTTCGACGACGCTTCGTTCGATGCGGTGACCTGTTGCGTGTCGGTCGACTATCTGACGCGGCCGTTCGAAGTGTTCGCCGAGGTCGCGCGCGTCGTGCGGCCGGGCGGCGTGTTCGTCTGCACGTTCTCGAATCGCTGCTTTCCGACCAAGGCGATCCGCGGCTGGTTGTCGACCGGCGACGACGGCCATGTCGCGATCGTCGGGACCTACTTCGATCTGACCGACCGCTTCGGAGAACCCGTGTCGCAACTCCGCAACCCTGGCGCTCCGGGCGACCCGCTCTATGCCGTCTGGGCAACGCGTTCGGAATAGACGCGACGGAGCCCACCAGCCGTGTGGCCGGTGGGCTCCGTGAACTGAGTCGGGAGGGTGACTCAGTTGTTCGTGAGGAACATGGCGCTCGAGCTCTGGCCCGGCGTGTTGTGGCAGGCGTGGTCGACGCCACCGGTGTTCCAAGCGAGAGTCAGGCAGGTGCCGAGGGCGGCCTGGCCGAATGCGTTCGGGTGAATCGATTCTTGGAGCTGACCTTGCACCGCACCCGACACGAGGAAGCGCACCCACTCGTGGTTGGCGGAGTTCGGTGTGTCGTTGTCACCGTTGACCAGCGAGCTGGCCGTTGCACATGCTTCGCGGCCATCGAATGCGCTGGCGAGTGACAAGAACTCGACGCCGGCGTTGGCGGCCACGGTGGCGAGGTTGGAGTCCATGGCCGGAACCATGGTGTCGCGGGCCCAGTCGGCATCGTCGTTCCACAGCGGGCAGCCTCCGGTGGTGAGGCGGCTCCAGCCGGACTCGGGGTAGCGGATCTCCGACGCCCGGGGCATCGGCGCCGGGTAGGACTGGAGGATGAAGCGGTAACTGTTGGTCGGCTGCCCGGCGCTCGCGAGTGCGGCTTGGATCTCGCTGATGGCGAGCTGCACGTCAGCCATGGCGCCCGGCATCGTCTGCTCGACCTCGGCCTGCTGAGCAGCGTTGCACGGGTCGCCGCCGGTCGAGAACGCCAGGACGCAGGCGGTGATCACGTCGGAGAAACCGAGGTCGTTGCCGCCGATCGAGAGCACGACGAGTTCGATGTCGTAGTTCTGTGCGAGTGCGGCGAGCTGGTCCGCTTGTGGGGCTTCACCTTTGAAGTTCTGGCCGCCGCTGGCGGAGCGGATCACGTTGGCGGTCACCGCACCCGAGCAGGCGAGGTTGAACTTGGCGTCGACGGCGATGTTCGCCGAGTTGATCTCGGCGGTGTCGCTGCGGTTGCAGCCGTTGTCGTAACTGCCGCCGGTGTACACCGCTGCGTAGTCGTACCACCACGAGGCCCACCAGCCGCTGCGGTGGGCGCGGTCGGTGCCGTCGCGGTCGGGGTCCCACCCGTCGGTCGAGTTGCCGTTCCATCGGCCACCTTCGCCGGAGATGAACGAGTCGCCGAGCGAAACGGCCGCTGTGGGGAGCGAGTTGGCGCTCACAGTTTCGCCGGCCAGCGGAACGATGGTTCCGAAGGTGGCGAGTGTGCCGAGTGCGGAGGTGGCGAGGATTTTGGAGAAGCGATGCATGGCGGGTGCTTTCGGTCGGGGCTGCTGGCTAACAGCGTTAGCTGGATTGGTGAACATTGTTAGCTAAGCTCTGGCGAATGTCAAGGAATTTGTCGGCGGACAAGAAGAACGGGCGGGATCCTCTGAGTCGGGAGCGGGTGATGCGAGCAGCGCTCGACCTCGTCGACCGAGACGGTGGAGCAGCGCTGACCATGCGCTCGCTCGCGAAAGACCTGGATGTGGAAGCGCCGTCGCTCTACAAGCACGTGCCGAACAAGGAGGCAATCCTCGACGGCATCTGCGAGCTCGTGTACGCCGAAGTTGTGATCGACGAGGTCGGTGAGGAGTGGGAAGAGCGGCTGCGCGCCTACGCCGATGGCTTCCGGCGGGCGCTCTTGAGGCATCGCAATGCGGTTCCGATCCTCGCCACCCGCGCGGTCGCGACCGAAGGCTCGATGCTGCTCGTCGAGGTCGCCCTCGCCGAGTTCGCCCGCGTTGGGTTCGATGCGGAGACGGCGCGCCGTTTACTGAACGTCGTCGTCGCGACGGTCTTGGGAATGGCGCTCGCAGAGATCGCCGATCAGGACAGTGCGCGCACCAACTTCGCTGATCCCGACAAGTTTCCGCTTGCCTCGGTCACCGTGGTCTCGACGCCTGCCGATCGTGACGCAGAGTTCGACATCGCGCTGACGATGCTCACCGAAGGCATACGGCGTCTCAGCGAGGCCGCGTGACCCTCCCGGTGCCAGACTCGGCTCCGATGGCCGAACTCAGCATCGCTCACACCAGCGTCGTGACGGAGGATCAGATCGATCACCTGGGCCACATGAACGTGCACTACTACGGCGTCAACGCGCGTGCAGCGACGCACTCGGTGCTCGCAGACCTCGGCTTGGCCGATCAAGATCATGTCGAGATCTTCGACATGTACACCCGGCACTTCCGCGAGCAGTTGCTTGGAACAGAACTGGAAGTTCGCAGCGGTGTCCTCGGCGTCGACGCATCGTCCGTCAGGATCTACCACGAGCTCGCGAACTCGGACACCGGCGAACTGGCTGCCACGTTCGTCTACCGCGTTCGCGTCGACACGCCGTTCGACCATGTCGACGTCATCGACCTACCGAGCCACGGCGCGCCGCGCAGCATCGATCTCGACACCGGGCCCTCGATGCCGAGCCTCGAGAAAGTGCAGTCGCTGCAACTCGCGATGCGCGCTCCGCGGACGCTTACCACGACCGAAACGGGCGGCGGCGACACGTTGTCGCCCGTGTTCGTGCCGATGCTGATCTGGGGTGGAAAGACCATTGACGGATCTGAGCAGTCGCTGACCATGACGGGTCCCGAAGGTGAACGCATGGGCTGGGCCACCATGGAAACTCGCGTCGGCATCGGCACGCTGCCGAAAGTTGGAACTCGCGTGCAGGCGTTCGGCGCAACGACTGCGCTCGCCGACAAGACGATGCAGATGGCGATGTGGTCGTTCGACCTCGATTCCGGCAAATTGTTGGTCTCGTTCGAGGTCGTGAGCGTGTTGTTCAACATCGGCGAACGTCGAGCGATGTCGATCCCTGCCGACCTGCTCGCCGAGCAGCAGCTGAACTTCTACCCCGATCTGTAGGGGCTGGATCTCGACGAGCGCGCCTGCCGCGTCAGTCGAGGAGTATCTCGATCGCGACGTCGGCGACGCTGCCGATCTCGAGACCTTCGGCTGAGCGCACTGCCTTCTTCACCGGGAGGACGTAGGTCTTCTCTTCGGTGCTCGGAAACAGCGAGGTGCGCCACACCGTGTCGCCGACGGTGACCTCGACGCGAATCGACCCGAATCCGGCCGCGGTGCGCCCGAAGCGCTCCTCGATGTCGTCGGCGACCTCCTCGGGGACGCTGACGAACGTCCACGACTTCTTCGCCTTCCACTCCCACAGTTCGGTCGTGAAGGAGTAGCGCGTCTCCGACATCAGACCGATGGTAGGGCCGGGCGTAGTGTCGGTCCATGGCGATCGAGTTCGAACCACTGACCGCAGCGATCGGAGCCACGGTGCACGGCATCGACATGGCGAACGCGTCCGACGCCGACATCGACGACATCCGCAAAGGCTGGATGGACTACAAGGTGCTGTTCTTCCGTGATCAACACATCACGATCGAGGAGCACATTGCGTTCGGCGCACGATTCGGCGAACTCGAGATCCACCCGTTCGCCACCGGTCACGAGGGGTACCCCGAGATCGTTCGGATCGAGTCGAACGCTGACCGGCAGTACGCCGCATCCGCCTGGCACAGTGACGTCACCTGGCGCGCTGAGCCATCGCTCGGTTCGATCCTGCGAGGTATCCAGATCCCGCCAGCCGGCGGCGACACCTGCTTCGCGAACACCGCGCTCGCCTACGACCGGCTGAGTGACGAGTGGAAGGAACGCATCGACGGATTGGTTGCCGTGCACGACTTTACGCACACGTTCGGCCGCCGTCTCACGCCGGAGAAACTTGCCGAGCAGCAGAAGAAATACCCGCCGGCCAGGCACCCCGTCGTACGGACGCACCCCGAGACGGGGGAGAAGAACATCTACACCAACCGCGGTTTCGTCTCGCACATCGACGGCATGACGCGTGAGGAGTCGATGGTGATCGTCGACCACCTTGAGCGTGCGGTGATGGACCCGTCGGTGCAGTGTCGGTTCAAGTGGGAGGTCGACTCGTTCGCGATGTGGGACAACCGGGCCGTCCAGCACTGTGCAACGAACGACTTCTTCCCTGAGACGCGCATCGTCGAACGTGTGACAGTCATTGGCGACAAGCCGTACTGATCTGAGAGTCAGCAGCTACGCGTCGCAGATCGGGTTGTGCCCGAGGAGGCACAGTCCGAGTTCCATGACACCGCCCACGCAGGGGTCGATGAGTCGGTAGAAGATGCGATTGCCATCGCGGCGGGTGGCCACGATGTTCTGATCCGCCATCCGTTGGAGATGGTTCGAGACGCTCTGCGTGCTCGACCCCACGTCGTCGGCGATCGCAGTCACCGACGCTTCGTCGGAGCGGGCGATCGCATGCAGGATTCGCAGCCGCGTGTCGTTGGCCAGCACGGCAAAGAGTCGCGAGAGCTCGCCGACCTCATCGTCGCCGAGCAGCGGTCGCTGGGCGAGCGCTGGCGGAATCACTTGAACATCGTCGCTTGACATCATTCCTCCACTACTACATGATGTTATGTAACAGTGAAATTCTACCACGGAGGTCTTCCCATGTCCCGATTCCAAATGTCCCTCAACGTCAGCGACGTCGATGCGTCCGTCGCCTTCTACACGAAGCTCTTCGGCGTCGACCCCGCAAAACACCGGCGCGGCTATGCCAACTTCATCGTGGCGGACCCGCCAATGAAACTGGTGATCGTCGAAGACGAAGGAATGCCCGGCACGATCAACCACGTCGGCATCGAGTTCGAGAACCCCGACGACGTCGCGCTCGAGACCCGCCGGGTCGTCGATGCCGGCCTTCCGGTGGAAGTCGATGAGGCGCATACCTGCTGCTTCGCCACGCAAGAAAAGGCATGGACCCAGGACGTCGATGGCGTGCCATGGGAGCTCTACACCGTCGTTGCAGACGCGGCCGGATTCGGAGCCAGCCCCCGCGGTGGAACGCCGCTCGACGTGATGCTGCCGCCGGTCGACCTGGCCGAGTTGCAGGCTGCACTCGTCGATGACGACATCGTGGTCATCGACGCACAAGGACCCGGCGGCTACGAGCGCGAGCACATCGACGGTGCG
>CALICC010000429.1 GCA_938049325.1 uncultured Ilumatobacter sp.
AGTTCGTGCGACTACTTCTACACACCGTTCCTCAATCGAGTCGACGCGCCGGTGGTGTTGACCGGAGCAGACATTCCGCTCGCTCAGGGGATCGACCCTGACCGCGGCGTCGGGTATCGCTGGGACGCCGAAGCCTCAGACTGGGTTCAGATTCCGATTCAGGTCGACGAACGCCATGTGATCGGTTTCGGCTCCGTGCCCGGCAACAACGCCAACGCGGGCGTTGTCGGCACGGTGTACGGCAACGGCGCGCCTGGGGTCACCGCGCTCCAGTATTCGGATCCGAACACGTTCGTTGGAGCCGACCCTGACACCACCTTCGATGCGAACGACGAGCTCGCGTTCATGGCGCGAGACGCTGGCCCGCAGGCTCCAAACGGCGCGACACCACCGGCCGGCACCTCGGGGCCGGGCCTCGAGCTGACCATCGCCGACGGTGGAACATCCGACGAAGGTTTCGTCTACCTGTTCGTCGGTGACGTCGGCGCCGACCCGTCGGCCGGGTTCGACTACGTCGACTACGACTTCTCGCTCGACTCGGGCGACTACATGACAACGTACCGCCGTGCTGACGGCCCGAATCCTGAGTCGTCGACCGTGACCGCGGCCGGATACACACTCGGGTTCAGCGATCGCTGGTTCCACGATGACCTCGTGATCTCGGGAGGCAGCGAGGTCGACATCCTCGATGGCCACAAGAGCCAGTTCTCACTGTTCACCTGTGTTCGATCCAATCTGACGTTCGCGAACCAACACGGGGCGTTCGTCGCCAACATCGATGGCCCCGTTCGCGGTATCCGCTCGTACATCGGGGCGAACAGTGGGCCGCTCACACAGCGCACCTTCACCTTCTACAGCGACCGATACGAGATCGAGACCGATCTCCGGGTCCACGCGATCCCGTCGATCATGTCGTTCGTCGACCTGAACTCGGCAGCAACCGGCATGGTCTACGGCAGCAGCGACCTGTCGGGAACAGTGACGGTCGACGGCTCACCAGACTCCGTTCCGTCGTCGGTTCCCGACTGGTCATACGTGACCGGAACGCAAGGGACGCTGTTGGCAACGGCGACCATCGAGACGTCGATCGGCGGTCTCGGCACGAGCACGCTCTTCCTCGATGACACGACGCCGCCGAGTCCGGAGTGCTGGGGTGACGGCGACTACTACGGTGCGCAGGGCGTCAGCATCACCGGCGGCCTGCCGAACACCGACCCGAGGTTCGCGCCGTTCGCGTCGTTCGTGTCGCGCGAAGTGATGCTCCCGATGCACCCGGGCGTCAACGCTGCGGCGTGGGCACCGGTATGGCACGCCGCGATCGTCAACGGCGTCAGCGTCACCTCCTCGCCGTTCTGACCCGAGACGTTCTGGTCCGTCCGGAGTGGTCGGGCTGAAGCAGGCGTAGTGTCCCAACCATGGCTGACCACGACATCGAATCGATCGAAGTCGACCGCACCAAGCACGTCTTCATCGAGTTCTCCGACGGTGTCACGGCGACGTTCGACCTCGCACCGTTGCGGCTCGCGTGTCCGTGCGCCGAGTGCAATTCGCGTCGCCAGAAGGGCACGTCGGTGTCGATCATGGCGGAGACGAAGCCCGACGAGGTGGCGATCACCGAGGCGGCGATGGCCGGCAACTGGGGATTGAACCTCGATTGGAACGACGGACACTCGACGGGCATCTATGCCTTCGAGAACATGCGGCGCTGGATCGACGAATACATCGTCGAGGCGCACGTGACGCGCCCCGACGGGCCGCAGGCCGGCTGACGCCAACCACCCGTTCTTCCAACGCTTCTGTGGGCGTTTGAGTACCTGAGCGGTGCACAAACTCCCAGAGAAGCGTGAATGTCGGCTAGCCGAGGATCAGTTCGGCGTACATCGGCAGCGCCATGGCGGGGCCTGACACGAGGAACTCGGTGATGCAGGTGTCTTGCCACTTGCCGAGCTCTTCTTTGATCTTGCCGGCCGGGCCGACGAGCGCCACGTCTTCGACCATCTCGATCGGGATCGAGGCGGCGGCTTCGGCCTTCTTGCCTTCGAGGTACAGGTTCTGCACCTTGTCGGCCACGTCGCCATAGCCCATGCGTTCGAACACCTCGTAGTGGAAGTTCGCCCCCTTTGCGCCCATGCCACCCGCGTAGAGCGCCAGGAACGGTCGGATCATGTCGGCGCACTCCTGCACGTTGTCGCCGGGCACGATCATGACGGTTGCGGTGACTTCGAAGTTGTCCTTCTTGTTCGGGTCGCCCGATGCTGCGAAGCCTTTGTCGAGTTGTTCGCGGTACCAGCCGTCTTCCTTGGGTGAGAAGAACAGGGGCAGCCAACCGTCGGCGATCTCTGCTGACAGCGCCACGTTCTTCGGGCCCTCCGCAGCCAGGTAGATCGGGATGTCGTTGCGCAGCGGATGCACGGTGGACTTGAGTGCTTTGCCGAGGTTGGCGCCGCCGTTGACCGGCATGTTGAAGAAGTCGCCGTGGAACTCGACGGGTTCGTCGCGAGCCCAGATCTTGCGCAGGATCTCGACGTACTCGCGAGTGCGAGCGAGCGGCCGCGGGTACTCCTCGCCGTACCAACCTTCGACGACCTGCGGGCCGGAGGCACCGAGTCCGCAGATGAAGCGACCTTTCGACAGATGGTCGAGCGTGATCGCTGCCATCGCTGTTGCTGCGGGGCTGCGTGCGGCCATCTGCATGATCGCCGTGCCAAGCTTGACCGATTCGGTCTGTCCGCCCCACCAGCTAAGCGGGGTGAGCGCATCAGAGCCGTACGCCTCAGCAGTCCAGATCGAGTTGAAGCCCATCTTCTCGGCTTCGAGCACGGCCTCGAGCGCGCCTGCGGGTGGGCCCGCCGACCAGTATCCGGTGTTGTATCCGAGCTTGATATCTGCCATCGCGGAACCGTAGGCGGTTGTTGCGATGTCGGCGCATTCCGGGGGTGGGGAATCGTGGACGGTTTGTCGGGGTCCGATCGGTCAAGATGGCGCAATGGGCCGCGGTGAAACCGATCATGACGATCGACTGTTCGTCACTGACGCGATCCGGATCCCGAGGTTCGAACTCAGCGAGTCGTTCACCGCGTCGGGTGGCCCCGGCGGGCAGCACGCGAACAAGGCGGCGACGCGTGTCGAGTTGACCTTCGATGTCGAGACGTCGTCGGCATTTCGTCACGAGGTTCAACGCCAGCGCGTGATCGACCGACTTGGATCGCCGATTCGTGTGGTGGTCGATGACGAGCGTTCGCAGGTACGCAACCGCGACATTGCTCAGCAGCGACTGGTGGCCAAGTTGCGCGGCGCGGTCGCGGTGCAGGCGCGACGCCGGGCGACGCGCCCGACGCGAGGATCGCAGCGTCGCCGCCTCGACGAGAAGAGTCGGCGCAGCGAGGTGAAGAACCAGCGCAAGCGGCCGCGCCACGACGACTGAGTCGAACGGCGGACTCATCGGCATCTTTGTCGGATCCTTCGACTGCCCTCAGGACGTCTTGAGACTCGACCGGAATGGTTGCGCCATGAGCAACGACACAACCCCTTCAGAACCGAACCAACCCGCAACACCCGCTGACGGTCCGTCGCCCGCCGATGTAGGCGAGCGAGCTTCGGAATCGGTCGCGGCTTGCGCCCCGCCGAACTCGCGACGTCGGTTCTTGGGGGCGATCGGTGCCGGCGTCGGTGCGGCAGTGGTCGTGCCCGGGGTTGCTGCGGCGCAGACCGATGACGACGGCGGTGGCGGACGCGGCCGAGGCGGGCGTGGCGGTGGCCGTGGAGGACGTCGCGGCGACGGCGGTCGTGACGGTGACGCCGCGAACGATGGCCCGCCTCGTTCGACCCCAGGTCCGCAGCAGTTTACGCGCCTGTTCGATCTGGCGCCGTTCGCCGAGCCCGATCAAGAGCTCCGCGAAGCGCTGGTCGAGCTCGGTCGACCCGGCGGGATCATGGACGCCGTCGACCCGCTCGATGTCGGGCCGGTCCGGTTGATCACCGAGCCCGAGCTGAGTCCGGCGAATCGGGACAAC
This sequence comes from uncultured Ilumatobacter sp., assembly GCA_938049325.1. Classification (GTDB taxonomy): domain Bacteria; phylum Actinomycetota; class Acidimicrobiia; order Acidimicrobiales; family Ilumatobacteraceae; genus Ilumatobacter_A. The sequence continues at coordinate 4,014 of CALICC010000429.1, forward strand.
CCGAGCAACACCGCCGGCGTCACCTTTCTCGGCCAGTTCCTCGATCACGACATCACGCGCGATGCCGACTCGCGTCTTGGACGAGAGCGGCCGGTGCGGCGCAGCACGAACCTACGCACGGCTCGGCTCGACTTGGACAGCGTGTACGGCGGCGGGCCGGACGGATCGCCGCAGCTCTACGACGGATTCCG
>CALICC010000430.1 GCA_938049325.1 uncultured Ilumatobacter sp.
CCGAACACCGCTCAATCCGGTCGTCGGATTCATCGAACTGTTACTCGAGACCGAGCTCGACTCAACACAGCGCGAGTATCTCGAGCAGGCGCACGTCGGCGTCCTCGACATCGGGCGTCACCTCACCTCGCTGACCACTCAGATGCGTGAGCCCGAGCGCGCCGCCGACGGACTGGGAAGCACGACACGTTCGAGCCAGAAGACGGGCGGGCAGCTCGGGCAACGGAACGAACAGTGGAGCCAACACGTCCTCATCGTCGACGACGACCCGGTGAACCGCCAGGTCGCCGAACACATGGTGAAGCGACTCGGCCACCAGGCAGACCTGGCGTGCGACGGTCACGAAGCCGTGGAGGCGGTGACACAACGGGAGTACGACCTCGTGCTGATGGATCTGCAGATGCCCGGAATGGGCGGCCTCGATGCCATCGACGCCATCCGTACAGCCCTGCCCTGGTATCGCCAGCCCGCGATCTTCGCGGTGACCGCAGGCCCAGCCGCAGGCGACGAACGCCGAGTCGAATCCACCGGGATGGATGGCTTCGTCACCAAGCCGATGCGCCTCCGCGACCTGACCGAGGTGTTCGATCGTGTCGCTCAATCGCCGCGAGCGTCGCGTGCATGGGCACTCGGACTGCAATCCCCCGGCACAGAGGTCATCGACAAGGGCGCGCTCGGCGACTGGATCGGTTTGCCGGAGATGACCGAGTCGCTGGTCGAACTGATCGTGCCGGCCCTCTTCTCAGACCTCGGCGACCTGATCGATCGTCTCAATCCGACACAACGCAAGATCGGCCCCGACCTGCTGGAACCGACGAATGCGCTGCTGGAACGAGCTGAGAGCATCTTTGCGCGACCCCTCACCTACTTCCTCGAGCACCTGGCCGAGGAAGTCGGTCGCTCCGACTGGATGGCGGCCGCCACACTCTTCGAGCCGTTGCGCCGGGAGTACCTCGCACTCGGCGATTGGCTGATGGAGACGCACGTCTGATCCGAGCGACGACGCTGCTGATCACTCCGGCGCTGCCGTCGTGGGTGCCGTACGTGCTCTCGCTTGTGATCTCGGGCCCGGCGCACATCACACTGGCGCGATGGATCGCAGCACAGCACCTTCACCTGAACGACGGCTCGGTGGAGCGCTGGAGCCGGTCATCGGACAGATCTACTTCTCCGCCGAAGCGCACGACGCCTACGCTGCGCTGGGATTCGAGCGCCCAACACAAAGATCGGGCGAGGTTCAACTTCCCGACGGTCCCGCGTACTTCACCAGTCGCGGGTCACTCATGGGCAAGGTCTCCGGACAGGTCGTCGCGTCGGCGTTCGCGGTGTTCAATCCGGTCGTGGTGACCGCGTGCGTCGAGCACGGTTGGACTCTGGTCGATGCACCGACGATCTGCGCAGCTCGCGATCACGGGGCCCTCGCCCAGCTCGAGCGAATCCTCGGCGCAGACCCGACTGGCCGCTCCCGCGTCGAGGAACTGCTCGCGCGAGCAACCGACGGTCTCGGTGTCGAGGGCCGTCCGCTCGCTGCCGGCGTCTCGGGGCTCGACGAACCCGACCATCCATTGGGGACCATCTGGCGCCGCGGTGACCTGTTGCGGGAGTACCGCGGCGACAGCCATACCGCTGCCTGGATCACGGCGGGCTTCGATGCCGTCCAGATCGGATTGTTGACCGAGCTCTACTGGGGACTTCCGTCCCGGAGCTACGCCCGCACGCGCGGGTGGAACGACGATGACTTCGATCGCGCCTCGGACGCGCTGCGCTCGCGTGCGTTGCTCGACGCCGACGGCCAGTTCACCACCGCGGGCCGAGATGCCCGCGAACACGTGGAATTCCTGACGGACGCGCAGATGGCGCCTGTCATGGACCGCCTCGGTGACGACGTCGACGAACTGATCGCACTCCTCGATCCGTGGGGTGCAGCCATCCGCGCGGCGGGCGGCTATCTCGCCTCCGGCCCGCACGATCTCGCCGCCGAGACTGCCTGACACCCACAACCGATCGTCGGCGGCGGGACCGTTCGACGTAGCCTCACGCCGTGCCGACGACCTCGCGAGAAGTGCTGCGCATTCGGTCGGTGCGCCTCTACCTCATTTCGGCCGCATTCGCGGCAGTTGGCCAGAACCTGTTGGTCACCGTCTTGTTCAAGCAGGTGTTCGACATCACGGGCAACGCCCTCGACATCGGATTCATCGGCCTCGCACAATTCCTCCCGGCACTCTTGCTCGTCTTGGTGAGCGGCTGGGTGGCCGACCGATTCGACCGACGACGGGTCACCACGTTGTTCATGTCTGGACGCGGCATCAGCGCGGTCGCGCTCGTCGTGTTCAGCATGAGTGGCTCCACGGCTGTCTTCTGGCTGTTCGCGATCGCTGCGTTCCTCGGCACCGCGGATGCCATGGTCGCCCCTGCTCGTCGCTCGATCATGCCGTTCCTCACCGACAAGTCGATGTTTCCCCAAGTCGTCGTGGTGTGGACCGGTACGTTCGTCGCCGCTTCGATCGTCGGGCCGATCGCCGGTGGGTTTCTCTACAGCGTGAGCGCCTCGTGGGCCTACACGGTCGCCGCTGCCTTCCAGTTCACCGCCGCGCTGCCGATCCTGCTGATCAAATACCACCGCGAGCCCGAGCGCACCACCGATCGACCGACGTGGTCGAGTGCGGTCGAAGGGCTCCGTTTCGTGCGGCGCACTCCGGTTGTCTTCGGCACCATCTCGCTCGACCTGTTCGCCGTGCTGTTCGGAGGCGCGATCGCACTGATTCCGGCGGTGGCGAGTGACCGGCTCGGCGTCGGCGACATCGCGTACGGATGGTTGCGCGCTGCGCCCGGCATCGGCGCCGCAGCCATGGCTCTCTGGCTCAGCTTCCACCCGCTCCGCCGCCGGATCGGACCGACCTTGCTGTGGGTCGTGGCGATCTTTGGAGCCGGCAACATCGTGTTCGGCGTGACCCGGAGCTACGTCGTGGCGTTCATCGCGCTCATCGTCGTGTCGGCGGCCGACATGGTGTCGATGAACATCCGCGGCGCGCTCGTCCCGCTCGTCACGCCCGACGAACAGCTCGGCCGCGTGAACGCGGTCGAAGGTGTGTTCATCGGCGCGTCCAACGAACTCGGCGCGTTCGAATCAGGGGTAGCTGCCCGAGCGTTCGGGCTGCCGTGGGCGATCGCAGGCGGTGGCCTCATCACCGTGGCGATCGCGGCGAGCTTCACGTTCTTGTTCCCGTCGATCCGCAAAATCGACACCTTCGAGGAACTCGAACCCGTCGACACCTAACGCGACGGAGGGTTCTGGTCCACGTCAGCATCGAAAACCTGCGTGTGGACCAGAACGAGTTGCGGACCAGAACAGGTTGCGGACGCGAACCAGTCGCGACCAGAACGGGTGAGGCCCTCAGTGCCTCCGTGCCTCAGAGCAGTTGGTCGGCGCTGAGCGCGAACAGATCGTCGCTCGACGAGAGCACCGCCGGGAGCAGACCGGCAACCGTCGGCAGGATCTGCTCGCCGAAGAAGCGCGCACTCGTGACCTTCGCGCCGAGGAACTCGGCGGTGAACTCACCTTGGAGATCACCGGAGGCGGCGACCGCACCTTTGGCGAGGAGTCCGCCGCAGACGGTGGTTGCGAGCATCCGGAGATACGGCGACGACGAGCCGAGCAGCGAGCGCGGATCATTGCCCGCGATGGACCCGAGATGGGTACTCGCCTCGCGGCACACGGCGATGGCTTCCGTCAGCCGTTGGCCGAAGCCGGCAAGGCCGTCGATGTCGGAGAGTTGCTTCGCGTAACCCTCGAACTCGTCGAGCAGGTCGGCGACCACGCCACCGCCGCGCATCGCGAGCTTGCGACCGACGAGGTCGGCGGCCTGGATGCCGTTGGTGCCTTCATAGATCGCCGCGATGCGCGCATCGCGATAGTGCTGCGCGATCCCGGTTTCTTCGACGTAGCCCATGCCACCGTGAATCTGCAGCGCCATCGAGGTCGTCTCGTTGCAGACGTCGGTGCACAGTCCCTTCGACAGCGGAATCAGCAGGTCGACGAGTTCGCGCCAGGCGCGCTCTTCATCAGCATCCGACGCTCCGGCCGCACGATCCAGCGCTCCGGCGTTGGCGAAGATCAATGCCCGCATACCGTCGATCCAGGCGCGCTGTGTCATCAGCAGACGACGAACGTCGGGGTGATCGATGATCGGGCTCGACGTGCCAGCGGGGGCGCCGATCGCGCGGCCCTGCTGGCGATCTTGCGCGTACTGCAACGACTGCTGAAAGGCTCGCTCCGACAGGCTCAAGCCTTGCAATCCGACCGTCAGGCGGGCGGTATTCATCATCGTGAACATGTTGCGCATGCCGTCGTGTTCGTTGCCGACGAGCCATCCGGTCGCGTCTTCGAACGACATCACACACGTCGGCGAGCCGTGGATCCCGAGCTTGTGCTCGATGGAGACACAACCCGCGCCGTTGCGTTCGCCGAGCGAACCGTCGTCGTTCAACACGAATTTGGGGACGAGGAACATCGAGATGCCCTTCGTGCCGGGAGGCGACCCCGGCGTGCGTGCGAGCACGAGGTGGACGATCTGCTCGGCCAGGTCGTGCTCGCCGTATGTGATGAAGATCTTCTGCCCGGAGATCTTCCAGGCACCCTCCGGGTCGGCGGGGTCGACCGGCACGGCCTTGGAGGTCACGGCGCCCACGTCAGAACCGGCATGCGGCTCGGTGAGGTTCATCGTGCCGCTCCACTCACCAGTCATCATCTTGGCGAGGTAGGTGGCCTTTTGTTCGTCGGATCCGTGCGCGTGGATCGCATCGATCGCGCCTTGGCTCAGCATCGGGCACAGGCCGAGCGACATGTTGGCCGAGGTGAACATCTCCTGGACGGCGATCGCTGTGATCCAGGGGAAGTCGGCGCCGCCGTATTCAGCCTCGAAGGGCATCGCTCCGAATCCGGAGGCGACCCACTTGTCGTACGCGGGCTTGAACGACGGCGGCGTGGTCACCGAGCCGTCGGGTTGCCATTGGGAACCCACACGGTCGCCCTCGACGTTGGTCGGGGCGATCTCGTCGGCCATCAGCCGTCCCACTTCGGTGAGCACCGCGTCGATGCTCTCGGCGTCGACGTGGTTGAAGCGATCGGTGGCGAGAATGCTGTCCAGATCGGCTACATGGGTCATCACGAACCGGATGTCATCGAGGGGCGGCGTGTAGTTACTCATCGGTAACAAGATACGGCGATTTCGACCCAGCGCCCCACGATCAGGCGCGTGAAATCTGCCCGGATGACGCTCTGCCCGATCGACGAGATCACCCGCGACGTAGTCTTGCGAGATGTTGCACGGACCGTTCGACGTACGAACGCCCGTTGCTGATGGAGCCGTGCTCATCCGCGATGTCGGCCCTCGTGACGGGCTTCAGGCCATCTCCGAAGAGGTGTCGCTCGATCTCAAGATCACCATGACCAACGGGCTCGTCGATGCAGGGGTGCCTCGGGTCGAGGCCGGCTCGTTCGTGAGTCCGAAGGCGGTGCCACGAATGGCGGACTCGTCCGAAGTGTTTGCCGCGGCGGCCTCTGGCGCAGTCCTCGAAGCGCTGGTCGTCAACGAACGCGGCGCGCACAGCGCGGTCGAAGCCGGCGCACACGTGCTCGTCGGCGTCATCTCGGTGAGCGAGACCTTCAGCCAGCGCAACGTGCGCATGTCGACCGATCAGGCCATCGGCGAGCTGTCTCGCATCGTCGCCGTGGCCGACCAAACCGATACGCCCGTCAGCGTCGACGTCTCGGCCGCCTTCGGCTGTGCGTTCGAAGGCCGCATCGGTGTCGATGCTGTCGCCGAGGTGTCGTCTCGCGTCGCCGACACAGGCGTCTTCGAACTCGTACTCGCCGACACGATCGGCGCCGCCGCACCCAACGACGTGATCGACGTCATCAACGCGGTGACGAAACGAATCCACGGGGGCGTGCAACTCGGCCTGCACCTGCACGACACGCGCGGTCTCGCACTCGCCAACGCCGCCGCCGGGATCGACGCCGGCGTGCGCCGCTTCGACGCGAGCATCGGTGGCCTCGGTGGTTGTCCGTTCTCACCCGGAGCGACCGGCAACGTCTGCACCGAAGACCTCGTCCACTTGATCGAAGCGCTCGGCTTCAGCACCGGCATCGACCTCGATGCGTTGATCGGTGTCGCGCAGCAAGTCGAAGCTCATCTCGGAACCACGCTGCCGAGCCGCATGCTCCGCGCCGGCCCGCGGTTCACCCGGACGGCCACCTGATCGCATGGCCGAACCGAAGCGACGTCTCGGGAGGCGAACGAAAGACTCAGACGCCGGGTCGATCGTGCGCCAGCCAGTTGCGACACAGCTCCTCGACGCCGTCGACCAAGCGGTCGAGTCTCGTTGGGAGGCAGCGCGCGCTCGCGCTCGAACCATCTCGAACGGCACCCGCGACGAACGCGTGGAACAACTCACGCTCGCCATCAAACGCGAGCTGGGCGTCGCAGGCGCAGCGGCGGGTGGGGCAGCTGCAGTTCCTGGCGTCGGGCTCGCAACGACCTCTGCCGCG
>CALICC010000431.1 GCA_938049325.1 uncultured Ilumatobacter sp.
GCTGCTTCGTCGAGGAGTTCCCACATGACGGGCGAGACCACGGCGCCACCCCAGTTGCCGACCACGGCGACGCGGGCGCCGCGTAGCGCGTCGAGGTGCGTGCCGAGGTCGCGCTCCCATCCTTCGACGCGCGGCAGGCTCAGCGGGTCGGTCGGGTCGTGTCCGTTGGTCACATCGAACCACCGGGCGGTGTCGCGTACCGAGCGAGCCATGCAGCCCGTGGTCACGGTGAGGTTGCCGTACTGCGTGCGCGGGCCGAGCGGGATACGTCCGAACGTGGCCTTGAGGCCGACGAGCCCGGTGAAGCCGGCCGGGATCCGGATCGATCCGCCGCCGTCGCCGCCGGTGGCGATCGGCACGATGCCGCCTGCAACCGCGGCAGCGGAGCCACCGGACGAGCCGCCCGGGGTTCGATCGAGGTTCCACGGGTTCTTGGTGGCGCCGTGCAGTGTGCTGCGAGTGAGGTTGACGCCGCCGTACTCACTCGATGTGCACTGCGCCGCGAGCACGGCACCGCCGTCGTCGACGATGCGTTGCACGTTGGTGGTCGTGTGTTCGCCGACGTTGTCCTTGAACGGCACCGATGCGTGGTCGTCGGGCCAGCCAGCCACGGAGTTGAGGGACTTCACGCCGATCGGGACACCGCCGAACGGCTTCGACACGTCGGCGTCGGCCACTGCCTGGCGAGCCGCCTCGCGATCGGTGAAACAGATTGCGTTGAGGTCGCTCGCATCGATCGCCTCGAACACCGCGTCGAGTTCCTCGGTCGGTGACCGGTCACCCGCTCGGAATGCGTCGACCAGTCCAACGACGTCGCCCTGCCATGTTTCGTTGCTCATGGTGGGACGGTAACGAATTCAGCCGGGTCGCTCTACCATCGGCAACGCATGGACTCTCGCACCTTTCTCGGACTCGAAGACACGCACAATCGCTTTCGGTGGAAGCTGCCGGTCACCCGCAAGATCTCGGTGGGTTCCGGGTTCTTGTTCGGAGGCTGCGGTCTCGCGGCCGCCATCTCGGCCCTCGAGGGAACGTCGGGTCGCGAATGCGTGTGGGCGACCTCGCAGTATCTGTCGTATGCAAACCCTGGCGAGGTCGTCGACATCGACGTGACCATCGCGGTCGAAGGGCACGCCATCACCCAGGCCCGTGCGGTGTGCCACGTCGCCGATCGCGAGATTCTGACCGTGAACGCAGCGCTGGGGAATCGCGAGATCGTGGAGAACGGGCAGTGGGAAACCCTGCCCGAAGGATTGCCGTCACCGATGTCGCTTCCGAAGCGGCCCGTCGCCGACGATCTCGTCGGCACCATCACCGAACGGCTCGACCAGCGGATGGTGAAAGGGGTCGGCTGGGACGACCTCGCACTGCACGTCGACGAGGCGACGCAAGGCGATGGTCAGACCTTGATGTGGGCGCGCATCCCTGACGTGATCGCCGATGTCGATGCAACGACACTTGCGATCCTGGGCGACTTCGTGCCAATGGGCGTGGGCCAGGCGCTCGGGCGGCGTGGCGGCGGCAACAGCCTTGACAACACGCTGCGCGTCTGCCGACTGGTTCCGACCGACTGGGTGCTGATGGACATCCGCATTCACGCCGTCGAGCGCGGCTTCGGTCATGGCCTGGTGCACATGTTCGCCGAGGACGGCACGCTGCTGGCGACCGCCAGCCAGTCGGTCATTGCGCGCTTCGCCAAAGACTGAGTTAGTCGCCCGACGTGGGCCGGTTGCTGCCGTGCGTAGCGGAGCGGTCGGGTAGGCCATCGATCTGAGTTAGCGTTCGTCCATGAGGCGCAGAACGTTCTTGTTCGGCTCGCTTGCCTCGGTCTCGGCGGCAGGGTCGGCGGCGTGCGGGAACGGTGGACAAGAATCATCGTCGACGTCTGAGTCATCCACCTCGGGATCGTCACCTCCTCCTTCGGTGTCTTCCGGTGGCGCCGCGACCACAACGCCTGGGGCACCATCCGAGCGGGGTGATCGTCCGAACGTCTTGTTCCTGTCGGTCGATGACCTCAACGATTGGGTGGGATTCCTGGGTGGCAACGCCGGAGCGGTGACACCCAACATGGACGCGTTGCGGCAACGGAGCCTTTCGTTCTCGAATGCATATTGCGCCGCGCCGATCTGTCTTGCATCGAGGACATCAACACTGTTCGGAGCGATGCCGAGTGACAGTGGTGTGTTCGACCATTCAGAAGAGAGTCGTGCGGTGGCGCGAACGATGGTGAAGGAGCTGCCGAGCTTGCCGATGGAGTTCCGTTCTCAGGGCTACGTCGCCGCTGGTGCAGGAAAGGTGTTTCACGGTTCGGCCGCCGATCATTGGGATCGCTCGCTGCCGGTCGAGCAGTACGCGCCAGCCTTCGCTCGCTCTCGAGAGGAGTTTCAGCCTCCGAGCTACGACCCCGACTGGGCATCTCCGTACGACGGTGAACCGATCGGCGACGGCGTGGGTCGAGGATTCGGACTCGGCAGCCAGATCGACTTCGGGCCGAGTGGGGCCGCGGTCGAACCGGACTCGGTCACAGCGGATTGGACCATCGAACAACTGAAGGCTGGGTTCGCCGCGCCGTTCTTTCTTGCGTACGGGTCGTACATCCCGCACCTTCCGTGGAGAGTTCCGCAGCGGTTTTTCGATCTGCATCCGCTCGACTCGGTCCAAGTGCCTGAGGTGCGATCCGACGACCTCGAGGATCTTCCTGATGCCGCGCTGGAGATGATCGACAAGCAGCGGATCCTGGTCACGTTGCAGGACAACGACATTCTGCGCCACGCCGTCCAGGGCTACCTCGCAGCGATCTCGTACGCGGACTTCGAGATCGGGCGAGTGTTGGACGCGTTGGCCTCGAGCCCGTATGCCGATACCACCGTGATTGCTTTGTGGAGCGACCACGGGTTTCATCTCGGCGAGAAGTTGCACATTCGCAAGTTTGCGCTGTGGGAGCGAGCGACTCGGGTCCCGCTGTTGTTGCACGTGCCGGGCCGCTTCGCGAGCCCGCAGACGTTCGATCCACCTGTGTCGTTGATCGACCTCGGGCCGACGTTGGCTGACGCTTGTGGCTTCGAGCTTCGACCGGAGCATCGAGGGCGGAGTCTGTTGCCGCTCGTCGAGTCACCGGACTCGGCCGATGGACGGCCGGCGGTGATGACATGGCTCGATGGGAATCATGCGGTGCGCCGCGGGGATTGGCGCTACATCCGTTATGCCGACGGTTCGACCGAGCTCTACGACCGCGCAACCGACCCGGACGAGTTCGCCAATCTCAGCGGTGACGACGCATTTGGCGACGTGATCGCTGAACTCGACGCCTTTCTTCCCGCCGGACCGTGAGCCGGAACGTCGCGGGGAGCAGGGCGGCGAACAGAGTGGCGATTGGCTGGGCGCAACTTCGCGAGAGGGCCGCCGCATCGGTACGGTCGGCAGATGGCACTTCCGATTCGTCCTGGCATGACCGTTCCGCTTCCGGGGCCGCTGCATTCTCACGAAGCAAAGCTCCACGAGCTCGCTGATCTCGGCTACACCGACATCTGGTCGGCCGAAGCCGACGGCGCCGACGCGTTCACGCCGCTCGCGATGGCCGCGGCGTGGGAACCGCGCTTGCGGCTCGGCACCGCCATCGTGCCTGCGTATACCCGCTCACCTGCACTGTTTGCGCAGAGCGTCGCGTCGCTTGCTGATGCCGCACCGGGCCGGTTTGCCATCGGGGTCGGATCGTCGAGCAACGTGATCGTCGAACGCTGGAACGGAGTGCCCTTCGAGGAGCCGTACAAGAAGGTCCGCGATGTGGTTCGCTTCTTGAAGGACTCGCTGGGCGGCGAGAAGGTGAAGCAGAGCTATGACACGTTCGAGGTGAACGGCTTTCGACTCGCGATTCGACCCGAGCAACAGCCGCAGATTCTCGTCGCGGCGCTCCGCGAGGGCATGTTGCGCCTTGCGGGCCGAGAAGCCGATGGCGCGATCATCAACTGGCTCTCGGCACACGACGTGTCGACGGTGGCGGGCATCGTGAACGAAGCCGGTGGCGGTGACGACAAAGAGATCGTGTGCAGGATCTTCTGCTGCCCGAGCGAGAACACCGACGTGGTGCGAGCTTCGGCCCGGTTCGCCATTGCCGCGTACATGAACGTCCCGGTGTACGCCGCGTTCCACGAGTGGATGGGCCGAGGAGAGGCGCTCCAGGGGATGTGGGAGAACTGGAAGGCGGGGGACCGCAAGGCGGCGCTTGCCGCGATTCCCGATGAAGTGGTCGACGACCTGATCGTGCACGGGTCACCCGCTGAATGCCGGGCCAAGATCCAGTCGTACTTCGACAACGGCGTGACGACCAGCTCGCTCGCCATTTTGCCGTTGGACCCGGATCTCGGCCACTGGCAGGCCGTCAAAGACCTCTCGCCATCCGCTGGCTGACCTGGCGCCTTGCCGACGTGGCGCTTCGCTGATGTGGCTTCTCGGTGACGTGGTGCCTTGCTGATGTGGCTTCTCGGTGACGTGGCGCCTGGCTGATGTGGCTTCTCGGTCACGTTGACGGCCAAACTGCCGTCCGCTGGGACCCCGGACGGAGCGTGGTGACGTGTGGTGACGTGTGACTCAGGCGGCGGTCGAGTGTCGTGACGGCAACCTCGTGACCTGGGCCGCTTCGCGTTGCGCCTGCGATTCGGCGAGTTGACGCCGGATTTCGGCGACGTGAGCGAGGCCCCGTTGGCGGGTGGCCTTGCTCAGGTGGAAGCGTGACAGAGCTCGTGAGCTCTGCAGCTGGGCAGGGGAGGTGTCCGGCACCGACAGCAGCGTGAGCTGCTGGGCGCCAGAGGTCTCGATGCGCTCGATGTGGGTGACGTTGTTTTCCATGTGCACATCATGCGCATAGGGGTGTTACAGAGTTCCGGGAGTGGCAAAACCCCTGGTCAGAAGCACTTCGGCCCGAAAACGAACGAAACGGGGCCGTCGCTGCGCGACGACCCCGTTTCGGAATCGGATCAGTAGATCTCGATGA